>DMSR01000460.1 GCA_003457145.1 Bacillus sp. (in: firmicutes) | reverse complement strand
TTCCGCCGCCGCTTGGACCGACAAAAGCAATCATTTGCCCCGGCTCTGCCTCTAAAGATACTTCTTCAAGGACTGGCTCCTCTTCGCTATACGAAAATGATACTTTATCAACCGTAATATGCTGGTTGCTGATATCTTTGTCTATGCCATCCTGGCCTTCTTCCAATGGCTCCTCGAGAATCTCGATGATTCTTTCTGTTGCCCCTTTTGCTTTTTGCAGCTGGGTAAAGAACATCGCGAAGGAAGTGATTGGCATGATGATTTGGAACAAATAGAGCAAAAAGGCCACAAGAGATCCGGTTGTCATCGTTCCATTCACGACGCGCATGCCGCCATAACCAATAATGATCACAATCACGACCATAATCATCAGCTGCATGATCGGTCCAATCAATGCAAAAATGCGTGCCTCCCTCAAACCGAAGCCGAACAGTTTATTAATGCCGTTTATCCCGTTTTCCTCTTCGATTTGCTCTGCAGTTGAAGCCTTCATCAGACGGATTTCTCCGAGCGTCTGAGTGACATGGCCAGTAAAGATGGCTGTTTCATCCTGAAGGCCGCGTGAGATTTTGGCCATTTTCCGTCCGAGCGGAATCATGATCGAAAGCGTTAGGGGAACGGAAATAAGCATGAGCAATGTCATCTTCCAATCCATTATGAGCAAAATAGTGACCGCACCAATAATAGAAACGATGCCTGTTGCGAAATTCGGGAAGTGGCTGGTGATCAGATCCTTTACAATGCTGGTATCATTCACAAGCCTGCTGACTGTTTCGCCGCTGGATTGCTTATCAAAATAACGGACCGGCAGCCTGATCAGCTTTGCCCACATCCGCTCGCGCAATCTGGCAACGACCTTCTGCCCGACAAAACTAAGCAGGTAGATGGAGGTACCGCTGATGATTGCCTGGATGATAAAAGCTGCGCCAATGCCGATAATCAGCGGAATGCTGATCGATTCTACCGAAAATCCATCGACCAGGTTCCTCGTCAAGATCGGGACAAGCAGGGCAGTGAGCGTTGTGAGAATACTTGCGGCCAACCCTCCTAAAAGCGCAGCCTTTGGAAGCTTCGTCGATAAGATCAGGGAAATGAAAGGTTTTAAACTCGTTTGCTGTTTGTCCATTTTGGGTCTCCTATGTTTAGTTAAGCCCTTTTCGTAAACTTTGTTGTTTAAAGCAACACTATATGCGAAAAACAGCTGCTAGTTAAGTTTATTATCATTAAGTTTATCGCATGGAAAGGAAATTATGAAGTGTGGAGGCGCACCCCTGAAAACTTCATAGGGAGTGGAAAGAAGAAGAGCAGTCACACCTGCTTCTTTTATCTGGAGAATTGGAAAAAACAGAATTTTTGGTGAGCAAGTTGAAGCCCGAGTATCGGAATCCCGGGGCTTTTAACGACTTGGTCGAATTAATCGAATACTTGGTCGAATTAAATCGAAATGTGGTCGAATTATCTTGTTTTTCGCCAATAAGCTCATGATTTTCGCCATTAAAATGATATGGGAGCTGAATATCTGCTTTCAGATGTAGTTGACAGGAATATTTTTACTCTAAATTGAAACACCGTTATAAAAACCTCGTCTAATCTGGCAAGGAGGCTGAAAAAAAATGAAAAAATGGTGGATGTTGAGCAGTTTATTACTCATTGCATTAGCGAGCTTGTCCTATTATTCCTTTTCCCAGTTCAAAGTGGTCAATGCGTGGGAAGAGAAGCAGATGGTGTTGACTAACAAGGTATGGAAGCTGCAGTTTACAGAGAAGATTTCTGAACAGAGTCTTAACTCTGATTTGATTTATGTCACGAATGATAAGGGTGAAAAGCTGGAGAATGAGTTGCTGCTGAGTGATGATCAGAAAACCATTTATGTCAATCCTCCGCAAGATGGCTATGATGCTGGTGCAAACATGTATACCCTGCACTTCAAGGAAGGCATTAAGTCAACTCTGGGCCGGAAGCTTGGTGCTTCCCAAACCTTGCAGTTTATAGTGAAAGAGACCCTGCCTGTCATTGGCTCACAGGAAAACCTGGCGAGTTATTTTGAAGAAATTCTGAAGGAACAGAAAGAGTCCCGGAGTTGGTTTGGCAGGGAGGCTTTGTTTGATGGTGCAAAAGAAGAAAAAACTTCCTCTGGCAGCGATATGGCGAACTCCGGAGCATCCAAAGATGTTTCGGAAACGAACAACCAGGTTCAGGGAGTGGATGAAGCTGATATCGTAAAAACCGATGGAAAGCACATTTTTCAGGCAGAGCAAAACAAAGTGAGGATTATCAAAGCAGTACCGGGTTCAGAGATGACACTGCTGTCGACGATCTCCTATGAGCAAACCTTTTCTCCGTATCAGCTTTTTCTTGAAGGTGACCAACTGGTGGTCATCGGCTATCAATATCATCATTTTTCAAAGCCTTTGGACAAAATTGCGGAGGATACGCTGATTGCGCCGATGATGCAATCCACAAAAGTAATTATCTATAATGTGGAAAATCCAGCAAAGCCCACGCAGATAAGAGAGATTGAGCTAGAAGGATCCTATGCCTCTTCAAGGAAAGTGGAGGGGATGGTGTATTTGATTACGAATCATTATCCCGATTATTGGCTACTGGAGGAGAAGAGGGAAATCGATATCCGTCCGAAGTATTCAGACTCTGCAGCAGGTTCCGGGGAAAAAACGGTCGGTTATGATGATATTCGCTATTTTCCCGATTCAAAAGAGCCTAATTATATGATGATTGCCGCGTTTGATCTTGCCCGTCCTAAAAAAGAAGCAACACTCACTACGTATTTAGGAAGCGGAAACCAAATCTATATGTCGAAGGAAAACTTGTATCTGGCTGTGCAGAACCACTCTGAACTGCCGATGGACGAGAGGGGCATCATTGCTCCGGACACGGATATTCATAAATTTGCAATCGACGGCATGGATGTGAGTTACCACAGTTCAGCTACCGTGCCGGGAATGGTGCTGAACCAATTTTCGATGGATGAGCATAACGGGTATTTCCGTACGGTAACGACAAAAGGGTATGCATGGGATGATACAAAGCCTTCCTCCAACCAGCTCTATATTTTGGATGAGAATCTGATGGAGGCAGGGAAAATTGAGGGACTTGCACGAGGTGAGCGGATTTATTCGGCAAGGTTCATGGGCGATCGGATCTATATGGTCACCTTCAAGGAAACCGATCCGCTGTTCGTGATTGAAGCAAGCGATCCAGCGAATCCAAAGGTACTGGGCGAGCTGAAAATCCCTGGCTTCAGCAACTATCTCCATCCTTATGATGAAAACCATATTATCGGATTTGGCCAGGATACAAAGATCGTTGCTGAAAAAGGAGTGAATTCCGGAACTCGGATTTTAACGGACGGAGTCAAGATTTCACTGTTCGATGTCAGCGACATGTCTAACCCTAAAGAGAAGTTCACTGAGATTATCGGAGGAAGAGGAACATACTCGGCGTTGAATCATGACCATAAGGCATTGCTCTTCAATAAAGACAAGAATCTCTTCGCGTTCCCAATTACTGTCTATAAAAATAGTGATAAAAATGAATACGAGCAAATCTTTGAATATCAAGGTGCCTATATTTACAATGTGGATCCTGCAAGAGGTTTCACCCTGAAATCAAAAATCACCCATATCACCGGCCAGATGCCGATTTATGAGGAATGGGACAGCAGCATCCAGCGACTGCTTTATATCGGTGATACACTGTACGCATTATCACCAGCCAAGATTACCAGCCATGATTTGAAAACCTATGGAAAGATCGGGGAGCTGAGGCTCGGTCTAAATAATAGAGAATAAGTTTTAATTTTTGAGAGAAAGCTTACTTTTTGTAATGGTATTTAAAGATTAGGAGGGTGACAAATGAAAAAAATGGGCTGTATTTTTGTGTTCTTATTATTTTTGTTTCTCGCCAGTGGCTGTGATAATGCAACACCAAAAATAACAGAAGAACAAGCGAAATCAATCGTAATTGAACAACACACCAACACAATCGGAGAGGTAGAAATAAAATCTGTTACTCACAAAAATAATGAGTATATCATTGAATGGGAAAACAAAGAGAATTGCGAGAATGGGATAGACAGCGTTAATGACCAGGATGGTGAGGTAGAGATGGTGGAGGCTTCTATTTGTTAGTTTTTTACGAATGTCTGCGTTAAAGTTAACTGTGGGTTAGTGCAAAAATAATAGTCAATCTTGTCTGATAGGTTTCCCATATTTTTAAAAAAAGACCCTTCCGCCATTATTTCCAACGGAAGAGTCTTTTTTATTTCCCTAACCCAACTGAATTCTGCAGGACGATCCTCCAGCCATCCGGGTCTTCAATGGTCACTCCGGCTTTTTTCCAATAAGGGTTTTCAGGTTCTGATTCTGGATAGCCCATGTCTTTTAAGCGCTGGACGATTGAGTCGCGGGCTTCCTTGTCTGGAATGTAGAAGACTAATAGATTATCTTCGGTTGGTGCGGGGCAGGGGCTGCCATCTATATGCTGGGTAAATTCCAGATGATAGCTCAAGTCGGGGAGCCCGAACATGACACCGTCATAGCCATCATGCTTTTCAAACGATCCGACAACTTCCAAACCAACCCCATCTCGGTAAAATTCAACAACCTTTGCTAATTGATCCGTGGGCCTCGCAATTCTGAATTGAACAGCGGGGAGCTTATTTGACCAGATTGTTTTCATCATAGCACCTCAGTATTCTTTTCTTAATTTTATTTTAATAATGCCTATTCAGGCTACGCTAAAGCATTGAGAAAGTAGAGTTGGATCATTCAAGAAATATTTCCGTAATTAAAGGAGGCATTATTAAAATAAAATTAAGNNTTTCCGTAATTAAAGGAGGCATTAGCATTTATCTGTAAATTTATGAGGAAGCCCGCGAAGGCCAAAGGGCATTCCGAACTACCATCGAAAAAAGTAATAAACAGAGGCAGTTGCTGCTAAAAGGTACTGTGACTTCTTTTTTTGTAATTAGTCTAACAATATAGTCATTAATTTAACTAGCACAAAATTGTTATTTAAAGATAGTGTCTTTATGATCAAATAACCAGAAAGAGGATATAAAATCACTAAGTATATAAATTTATGTGACTGCAAATCTCTTTAGAGGTAATAAATACCTAGTCAGCACGAAAGTTTAATGGGTAAATGTAATACTTTTAATGTTTTGCAATGAAAAATAGTAAATATTTACTATTGTTTTAATAGTCTGATATTTCGTAAAATTATTTATGAGTCTAAAGTTTTAATGATAGGGGAGGAAATTAAATGAAAAGAAAAGTGACATCCGCTTTACTTANNGGCTGGCCTGGCTGCCACTGTTTTTGCGGCGCCGATATTTTCTGGTAATTTTGAGGCAGGTGCCAAAAATGCTGATCAAGAAGTTGCAGCGGCACCTGCTCCTAAGTTTTTTAGCGGAGTAGAAATGGAATCAGATACGGTCAAAAGACTACAGTCTGCCGGCAGTGAG
>DMSR01000531.1 GCA_003457145.1 Bacillus sp. (in: firmicutes) | reverse complement strand
AAGATCGTTTGTATATCCCGCGTAATAGCTGCCATCACGGCAAAGGACTACATAGAAATAATGCTCATTTGCTTCCATATAAAATCTCTTTCACGAGAGCGGTATACTCATTATCGGCATCATAGACAATCAGAGGCTCAAGGATTTTCAGATCGGGATTTCCATCTTTGATAGCCTCGATCAATAAAGTATTTGCTTCTTTCCCGGCCTTTGGATAAACAAATTGGATTCTCTTAGGCTCTAATCTATATTTCCTCATCAGCTCTATTATATCAATAAGCCTGCCCGGCCGATGTACGAAGGCAACCTTTCCTCCCTGCTTGACAAGCTGGCTTGCAGACTTGATTGCGTCCTCAAGAGTACAGAGTATCTCATGCCTGGCGACTGCGAGATGTTCATTCAAGTTTATTTCTTCCCTTGATGGCGTAGGAAAATAAGGGGGATTGCATGTAACAACATCATATTTTTCATATCCTAGCTGTTTTGGCGCTTCCTTTATATCTCCATGGACCATATGAAGACGATCATCTAACTGGTTATATTCAATGCTCCGTACTGCCATATCGAATAAGCGGTCCTGTATTTCAACACCAGTAATCGTCCCCTTTGTCCTTGCACTCAAAAATAACGGAATTACGCCATTACCACTGCAAAGATCCACTAAATTCCCTTTCTGGATCGGTACCCAAACAAACCTTGCAAGCAGCACAGCATCCAATGAAAAAGAAAATACACTGGGACTTTGAATAATTCGTAAATCCTCAGCGAGTAAATAATCCAGTCTTTCATCATCTCTTAAATTAACCATCATTCTTTTCCTCCAAATATGAAAGGTTAAGCCCGTGCTATGAAAAGCCGACTGTCTCCGTCACTCCCCATAGAACTATCGACCACTCCTAAAAGATCCATCCATAGCTGTCGAAGTTCACTTTTTCTTTAAAAACCCACATCTTCCAAGCTGTATTATGTATCACTGACAAAGCGTTCACTAGACCCAACAAAAAGCAAGGGCAAGGAGGCAGTCCCCCTGCGGCCTATAGCCCAGTTTGTTTGCACGAGATCGCACATGAAGAAAACTTATAAAAATAGCCTTCCCAATAAAGGAAGGCTGCCAATTACTTTTTATTAAGAAAGGATAAACAAAACAGGCAATCTCCTTCTTTTCGCGGGCTACCAAAATGCAGGTTGCATATATGGAAACCTTCCTGGTAAAGGCGGGCAAGGTTATCATAACCTTCGCCAATATCCACTAGGTTTTTGTCGGCTCGAGAAGGATTGCCGTTTTTATTCTTGCCTTTCTTAATGGTTGGATCCTTTTTATCAATGGTTTGATCCAGACGGCGTCTTAAATGCTCATTTTCCAGCTTTAATGAGTTATTCTCTTCAAGAATCTCTGCTAAATGCAGTTTGAACTCACCCAGCTGCCGGTATAGATTACCGATTTGCTCTTCCATATTGCTTACTGAGTCGAAGATCTCCTTTTTATCCACCTGTTCCACCTCATTAATCTGTGGATGATTGTAATGAAACGGCTGCTGCTTCCTGTATTTCCTCTAGCGTATATTCAAGTACGCGTTCCTGACCGGCTACATCAACCTTTAAAACACGTTCCAATATATTCAATCCTACCACTTTTCCGGGACCCTCAGGTGTAACAATCATTTCACCAAGGTCCGGCAGCTGCTCTTTCGCTGTTTCATATTCGTCATTCTCGTATTTCAAACAGCACATCAGCCTTCCGCAAAGTCCGGAAATCTTTGTAGGATTCAGCGAGAGGTTTTGATCCTTGGCCATCTTGATGGAAACTGGATCAAAGTCTCCTAAAAATGTTGAACAGCAAAGCATTCTGCCGCATGGGCCTATACCGCCTAACATTTTCGCTTCATCTCTGACACCTATCTGGCGAAGCTCGATCCTTGTCCTGAAAATGGCTGCCAAATCCTTGACCAATTCACGGAAATCAACTCGGCCGTCAGCGGTGAAGTAAAAAATAACTTTGTTGCGGTCAAATGTATATTCAACATCAACAAGCTTCATATCAAGTTGATGTTCATTCACTTTTTCACTGCAAACATCATAAGCTTCCTTTGCAGCTGCTTTATTCTCCTCGACAATAAGACGATCCTTTTGATCTGCAATTCTCACTACCTTTTTAAGAGGCAGGACTACATCCTTTTCGCCAACCTGTTTACGGGGAGTAACTACTCTGCCGTACTCTACGCCTCTGACAGTTTCGACAATGACAAATTCGTCCTTTTGAATTGAGAGCTCTCCGGGATCAAAATAATAAACCTTTCCCGCTTTTTTGAAGCGGACACCTACTACGTCATACAAGTGTAGATCCCTCCTGCAATTTTAACACCAGCTCTTCCATTAGAAGCTGGGGATTCATATTGGCATGCAGCTTCCTCTTTGCCTCCAGAATGGCTGCCATTTGTTCGGTAAGACGCCGTCCGGATGTCTGTAGTGCAAAGTGTTCTAAACGTGAGCTTTCGTTTAGATAAACAACCTGGTCTTTCTTGCCAAGCTGAATGTATAATAAATCCTTAAAAATAAGAAGTAATAAATCCAAACCACGATCAATCTGTTCTTTCTCTTTAAAATGCATAAACCAGTTTTCCTGCAGCGTGACCATCGCTTCCAAGGAATTCTTTTTTAGCACTTCATATAATTTTAACACTATTTTTTGTGCTTGTGCAAACCAATCATTAGTACTAATTTCCATTGCTTCTTCCAAATTATTAGTAAGCTGTGCTAATAATGGTGCCATCTGTGGATTTACCCCGCTAGCAATCAACTGTTCTTTCATATTTTTAGGAGAGAGAGGGGTGAAAGCGATCAGCTGGCATCTGGATAAAATTGTTGGTAATATTTTTTGTGCCTGTTCCGTAATCAGCACTGCGACCGTTCCTGGATGCGGTTCTTCCAAAAACTTCAATAAACTATTGGCAGCATTTGTTGTCATCCGATCGGCATGGACAATGGTATACAGCTTGTTTTTCGATTCCACTCCAGTTTTTGAAAATTCCTCCTGCAGCTCATGAATCTGTCCTTTTTTTATCGACAGTCCATCTGGCTCAATCAAGTGGATATCCGGATGGTTGCCGCTATTAATCCTTCTGCAGTTTACACAGCTCTCACAAGGTTTATAGCCATCAGCCGGAGCGTGGCAATTAATGCTTTTCGCAAGGAGAATTCCGATTTCCCTTTTGCCGGTACCCCGCATTCCTTCAAATAAATACGCATGGGCTATTCGATTTTTCAGGATGCTGTTTTTGATCATTTTTAAAACATTTGGCTGCAGCCTCTCCAGCTCGTCCCACGTTTTTGCCAATGCGATCACTCTCTTACGTATATAAATTGATTAACAGGCCTTTGATTTCCCCAATTTTCCCGAGGATATCAATCTGCTTATCTTTGTTATCCATTAAATCTTCAGTCAAACCTACTAATTTCTCATCAATTGTTTCAACAAGCTTCAATGATCGCCCTTCGCCAAACTGATTCCAGCTATGTGAATGCCTAAGCTCCATCCCAAAGTCGACCGTTTCTTTTACGAACTGCTTTACTAGTGTTTTGAATTTAGCCAAATCTTTGAACGTCCGTGACCTTGCAAGGCGGTCCCCGGCGATTTAAATTTCTTTCATTAACTGATGAAGCTGTCCTAGCTGTAATTTATGCTCCTGCTTTTGCACGAGTTCATTGAACCTGATTCCGCTCCCAAACTGCTGCTTTTGGTCCTGGCGGATTTTATCGACATTTAGGCGCATNNCTGATTAATCTTCATTGCTTGCTATACCTCCGGGGCACTTCCCGTTAAAATTGATGAAACTGTTCAACAGGCAAGACGAATACCGTTGCTCCTCCGACTTCTACTTCAACCGGATAAGGAACATATGAATCTGCATTCCCTCCCATTGGTGAAACTGGGGCGACAAGCTGATCCCTTGATTTACAGTTATCTTTGATGACCTCAAGTGCCTTTTCAACCCTGATATCTTCTGTCCCTATAATAAAAGTGGTGTTGCCTGATTTTAAGAAACCACCTGTACTGGCCATCTTTGTTGCGCGGAAATTATGATCCACCAAAGCATTTGATAATCGGTTGCTATCCTGGTCCTGGACCACTGCTAAAATAAGTTTCATGCATGTTCCTCCTATTTTTCATTCCGTATCAATTGTATTATCATTATAACAGGATTCACGTGACAAGACATGATATAAACATAATATCCCAAACCCTTCCAGAGAAAAACTTAAGTGGTTCTGATTTTATATTGCACCTAAACACCAAATCACTTTCCAAAAGAGGACTGAAAAGCAAATTGTACAGAATAAAAAAAACAAGCCCTACTGTCATAAGGCTTGAATTCTTAATCACTGATTCAATACTTTTTTAATTTTAGCCTCGGCTTCCCCATAAACAGAGTCAAGCTGTTTTGAAGCATCAATCTTCACAATACGTTCAGGGAATCTCTCTGCCAGGATTAAATATCCTTCTCTTACTTTTTGGTGGAATTCCAGATTTTCAAGATCCAGGCGGTTCACTTCTCTCCCCTTATTTTTATTGATCCTCTCAAGGCCTACCTCTGGAGAAACATCAAAATACAGAGTAAGCTGGGGCATCATGTTTTCGATTGCAAACTCATTGATCGAGTATACCTCGTCGATTCCCAGGCCGCGGGCATGCCCCTGATATGCTAACGAACTATCTACAAACCTGTCACACAAGATGATCTCCCCCCTTTCAAGAGCAGGCTTCACTTTTTCAGCCAGGTGCTGTCTCCTTGCAGCTGCGTATAATAAAGCCTCCGTGCGTGGGTCCATCGCTGTGTTGTCTCGGTCCAAAATCACTTGCCTAATTTGCTCAGCAATCTCAATTCCTCCAGGCTCTCTTGTTGCCACAACCTCAAACCCATCTTTTTTAAGACTTTCTGCAAGCATATTAATAATCGTTGTCTTGCCAGAACCATCTGGTCCTTCTATTGTAATAAAAATTCCATTATCCATTTAAATCCCCCAACCTTTGAACACTTTTATTTTGCCGGCAGAAAGATATTCTCCACCCTGTATTTTCGCGCCTTTTTCTCTTAAATATAAAATAGTTTCCAAATCTGCCTTGTTTAATGCTTCACCTGGAAGGCAAAGCGGAACTCCTGGCGGGTAAGGAATGATGGATTCCGCAATAATTCTTCCTGGAGAGTCCTCTAGCAGGACCACTTCTGTATCCAGCTGCTCCATCTGGGTGTAGTCTATAGCTAATGTGGAAACATCTTTTTGATTTATTAACATGTGCTCTAGACGTTTTTCATCCTTCGGTATCTCTTTTGCCACTACTGCAATTTTATCTGCTGCCTCCCGCAATCGGTGCTTCATCCCTTTTTTTAATAAAGGGAGGACCAGTAGTACATTATACGGATCAGCTAATTCGGTAAAAACTCCTTCTGATTCCAGCCTCTTTTGCAGATCAAACCCAGTCCATGAACCAGCAGCCTGTACCGATATCTTCAATGGATCACTATTCGTCAATACGCGAATGGTATCAATGTTATTTACTATACTGCTAAATCCCTCAATTTCCTTCTGCAGATATGCGAGATCTTCGCTATTGTATGTACCCAGGTAGCTTCGCGCCAAATCGAGTGAAGCCATCAATGGATAGGATGGACTGCTTGATTGCAATGCCTGTAAATGAAACTGCAGATGGCTGTGGGATACCAGCTTGCTTTGATAATGGAGAAAGGCTCCCATCGTCATCGCTGGCAGCGTTTTATGTGCTGACTGCACCACGATGTCTGCCCCTAACTCGACCGCAGAAGGTGGAAAGTAATTCCCTGCGATAAAGTGCACTCCATGTGCCTCATCAACTAATACGGGAATATGATGATTATGCGCCAAATCGATGATACTTTCCAAATCATAGGTCATTCCGTAATAGTTGGGATAAGTTAAAATAAGCGCCCTGGCATCTGGATACTGGGTAATCGCTGCCCCCACCGCATCGAGGCTCACACCACCTGCCACCCCATAATCCAAATGATATTCAGGACTTATAAACACAGGCTTACCTTTAGCAAGCTTGATTCCATTCATGATTGATTTATGAGAATTCCGCTGGACGAGTACGATATCATCCTCTTTGATTGTAGACATGATCATCGCCAGATTGCCTACTGTTGAACCATTGATTAAAAAAAAGCTCTTTTTTGTACGGTATAAATCAGCAAGTAATTTCTCGGCTTCTAAAATTACACCTTCCGGGGAGTGCAAATCATCAAGGCCAGCTATTTCAGTCGCATCCAATTTTAATATATCAGCAAAGAACGAGTTCCCTTTTTCCGAAAAGACTTCGCCAAACTTATGTCCCGGAACATGAAAGGAAATAGGTTTTCTCTCATGATGCCTGGTTAATTGATCAAACAAAGGTGTTGATGATTGTTCCATTGAATCACCTTTACATTTTAAATTTATCCTTATCTATTCTATCACTTTCTCAAAAAAATTGGCTGTGTTAAAAGAAGTCCACTGTAAATGTCCTGAGAGGATGGTTTTTGCTGACTAGCAGCACTTGGTTGATTGAATGGAAGGTGTGAGAGCCTCCTCTCCTACCGGATCAATCGGGACAGTNNAGACCCTGCCAGGCGCTTAAGCGCAGAGGAGCTCACCGCACGCCCCACGGAAATTGAAGCATCCTGGAGTGGAAATCACCCCGGCCAATTACTACTAACTTTAACCAACAGTGAACTCGTAAAAGGGCATTGTTGATTTCATAACTCTTTTGCGGAAAGCAAATCGTCTGGAACGGAAATCAATATCAAAATTTACCAGGGCAAAAAAATAAAAGCTCCATAAGAGCTTTTAACTATAAATTTCAGGCTTTGTCACTTTTCTTAATTTCTCGACATAATATTTATATTTAGGATCATTCGTATCTGTCTTGATCATGGTGCTTTCACACTCTG
>DMSR01000291.1:2565-8457 GCA_003457145.1 Bacillus sp. (in: firmicutes) | reverse complement strand
CTTCCTAAGCTCGCTAAAACAAAGGTGTACAGTGAGAAGCTTGGTAATTTTTCTTTGGTCTTATACAACATTATCATTTTAGAAGGTTTTATCGCATTACTTTTCGGTCAGACCGAGGTAATCGAGTATGGTGAATTCCCTCTTTGGGTAGACATTCAGGTTCTGGCAGCAATTGGACTTGTAGCTTACAACCTTTTCAAGACGGTTGGCCAGAGACAGGAAAAGATGCTTTATGTCAGCATGTGGTATTTCCTTGGTTCATTGCTATGGCTGCCATTGACATGGATTGTTGGAAACTTCCCTGCCGCATGGATACCAAGCGGGGTACAGCAAGGTCTTATGGGCTGGTTCCTAGGACATAATGCAATCGGTCTTTGGATGACTACAGTTGGTGTAGGGCAGATTTATTACCTATTGCCGAAACTGACTGGCCGGCCACTATACAGCCACCAGCTTTCCATGATTGGCTTCTGGGCAATCGCAACATTTTATGTTTGGAATGGTCCTCACCACTTGATGAATGGGCCAATCCCCGGATGGATTTCAAAAGCTGGGGTTATCCCTTCCATCGTCCTTCTGATTCCAGTATGGGCAGTTCTTGCCAACTTCTGGGGGACAATGAAAGGCTCCTGGAAACAAACGAGAGCAGATGTGCCGCTTCGTTTCACAGTGGCAGGTACAATTTTCTATCTATTCGCGTGCTTACAAGGTCCATTGCAAGCCCTTCCATCTGTTAGTTCAGTTATTAAATTCACACACTGGACTGTCGGGCATGCACATATGGGACCATTTGGAGCGTTTTCTTTCACATCATTCGCTGCACTTTACTACATCATTCCGAGAGTGGTTGGGCGGCAGATGTTCAGTAAGAGAGCGATGGAAGCACACTTCTGGTTCTCAACTGTCGGATTCTTGATTTTCGCCTTTTCTTTATGGATTGGCGGCGTCGTTCAAGGTTTCGCCTGGATCGAAGGAGTTCCTTTCCTTCAAACAGTATTAATGATGGATCCTTATGTAAAAGGTCGGGCTCTTGGCGGAACGATGATGATCGTTGCACAGTTCTTCTTGGGTTATAACCTTTATAAAACTCTTAAACTGGCAAAATTAGAAAAGAACCAACAATCTGAACAAAAGGCTGCTATAGCTTAAAGAGGAGGGAACACATTGGAACGTAAACCATCAGCAGTATTAATCGTTGCTTTAATCTTATGGACCTTTGGTGTCGCGGGTACAGTCATCCTTCCCCTTTTCGACCAGGAAATTAACTCTGCCACTGCGAGCGGCGAGCTTCGCAATTACCCAGAGGATTCTGCAGAAGCAAGAGGAAGAGAAATATATATCCAAAATGGCTGTCAGACATGCCACACTCAATTCGTAAGAGCGTTGCCTGCTGACACGAACCAAAACCTTGGTCCAGTAACAAAAGGCGGCGACTATAAATATGACTTACCCCATTTATTGGGTTCTAATCGTACTGGTCCGGATTTAATGTGGGTTGGCCTGAAATATAATGAGGACTGGCAGCGCCAGCATTTGATTGATCCTCAATCGACAAGTCCCGGCTCAATCATGCCTGCGTTCGATTATTTGACGAATCAGGAACTGGATGACCTGGTTGCTTACTTGATGAGTCTAAAGCCTACCGAAGAAAGACTAGAAGAATACAAAAAAGAAATGAACCAGGAAAAAGAAACGAATCATTAAGCAAAGCATACACATCCTGGCTGGAACAGCTGAATATAAGCAATTCACTTGAACCCTGGAGGTTTAAGGAAATGGTTTTCGCTACACTTACTAATAGCTTTTTTAAAGGCAGGTGGGAAAAATGGGAAAAAAATATCAAGAACTTAAGAGCAAAGAAGCAGATCTCGTTTCTGATATTAAGATCGAGCATAATAAAGTGCCTAATCTCTTAGTCGTGGTCTTTTACATCGTTGCCATTTGGGCGATTGGATATGCCATCTTTATGCCAGGAAAATTAGCTGTGGAACCTGCAGCTGCCCCTCAGGATAACAAGGGAGAGCTTATTTTCGAGGGTACTTGCATGAGCTGCCATGCGACTGGGGCTGCCCCTGATTTAAGCGGTATTACGGACCGTATGCCTGAAGAAGACATAAAAAATGTCATCAAGAAGGGCCGGAACACTATGCCGGCGATTGGCCACCTTTACACAGATAAAGAAATTAACCTGGTTTATGAGTATTTGAAGGATTACAGATAGAGAAAGGAGGATTTACGTGGCTAAACATATAAGCAGATGGGTATTTTTCACAATTATATTCACCCTTCCATTCTGGAATGGATTCAGGATGGACATCGATAATGAAAAATTGTTTTTGTTCGGCTTTGAGTTAAGCTATGAGGCTGGGTATCTATTTTTTGTGTTTCTTTTCCTTTTCCTAATGGCATTCCTGTCACTTTCATTGATTATTTACAGGGCATTCTGTCAATATGCATGCCCGCATAATACATTCAGCATGCTGTTAAACAAAATTGAAGCTGCGTTAGGCTCGAAAGGAAAAGCTGTAACATTTGTGTTAAGTATGGTTGTCAGCCTCTTTATGGCCTATGCTACGGTCAGTTATTTTTATAATCCAGCCACGATTGGCGAATCTCTAATCAACTTAACCATGAATAAATACTTTTTCCTAGTCACATCTACAGCTGTCCTGTATACAGCCCTATCATACAAGGCAAGGAATTCGTTCTGTAAAGTTTGTCCATACGGACTTGCACAGGGCATTTCTCGTGTAGATGATAAGACAAAATGGCTTACGCATCCGGGAGTATGGATCACTTGGGGTACGACCGCTACCCTTGTATTCGTCCTTCTCGTCGGCTGGTTTTAATGAAAAAAAGAGAGGTGAGGCTTTTACATGAAAAGACTTCTTAAACTTTCAGCTTTTGCACTTCTCTCCCTTTCACTGACAGCCTGTTCAGAGGCTGCGGTAAAGGAAGCTTCTCTTGGAGATGAAAACAAAAGGGAAATTCCTGAAATGGATGAGAACTATTCTTCAAACTGGTGGAAAGACCAGCCTAATGGAAACGCAGATACAAATATGGACTGGGACGGCGAGGGCTGGATCCTTTCTGCAAATGAAGTAAGTAATGGGGTAGCGATTGCCGACATTAAAACCGGCAACCCTGTAAAATACTTTCAAAGTTCAGGGACACCCCACCATGTTCATTTAAACAAGACCCAAACTTGGGCTTTTGCGACTCAACGTTACGGAACAAGCGTGCTGGCAATCAACATGGATACTTTAGAAGAGCATAACATCGACTTTCCAGGCTTTGATAAGCCTCCTGCACCGCAGCATATGACCTTCTCAAGAGATGGAAAGTATGCCTTTACTTCATTGAATGGTGTAGGCGCTGTCGGAATGATTGATGCCGAAACTGCTGAACTGGTAAAAGTGTTCAGAGGTGTCGGCAAAAAGCCAAGGGATTTAAACGTAACTCCTGATGGCAAGAAGCTCTTTGTCAGCCTGCAGGCAGAGCCGTTCATTACAGTGATTGATATTGAGTCTGGTGAAATGAGATTCCTTGAGAGAACAGAAACAGACTACGGCAAAGGGACAGGTTCCGGTCTGGATATGTCCAATGATGGTAAATACGTTGCTGTTGCTAACACTGCTGATAATGAAGTAGCTATTTATGACGCAGAAACAGAAAAGCTTCTGAAGAAAATTGGTGACATTCCTAAGCCCGTAAACGTAAGCTTCATGGGCGACACTTATGATTTAACTTCCGGCAACCGTTCAGATGGATCCATTTCAATCATCGATACAGAAAAGGTAAGACTGATTAAGACAGTCAAGACAGGCGCCGGAACAAATATACCTTACTTAGCACCAGACGGCTATTGGTATACGTCACAGAACGGTGCAGGTTATTTGACTGTATTAGATCCAGAAGCAAACTATAAAATCATCAGAAAAATCTGGGGTGTCCAGAATATCCACTGGCTCTTGTGGAGTCCAGATGGGAGTATGATGTTTGGCTCAAACTGGGGAGAGAAATCACTCACGAAAATGGATCTGTCGAAGAAAAAGAATTTCAGGCAGACAATCCCTGTTGGCTTGAATCCGAATGGAATCGCCATCAAAACAAACGTTCCCAAAGATCAACTGTTGGCTTACCAAACAAAAAATGAAGAAGCTGCCAACACAATCAAGAAAGCTTCAACACTCGTTTTCCCCGACGCAAGGAACATCAATGAGGAAGCATTCCTTGGTACTTGCCTTCAGTGCCATGACATCGGGCGAATCATGAAGAACACAAGTAAAGGCGCCGAGCAATGGACGGCAGTTGTCGATCGTATGAAGGGCAATGGTGCGAAAATGACCGATGATCAAAGGCAGCAAATTATCGATTATCTTGCCTCTGATGAACACAAGTCTCTTACGATTCAAACAGAACTTGAGCAGGAATTGGCTGAAGAAAAGGCTAAGGAGTAAGAAAATCTGAAAAATCCTAATGCCCTCTTAACAGGAAGCATTAGGATTTTCATCTAAGTCTACTATAAAGTCCCATAATCTCTCATGGAGATTGGACTTGAATTGCTTGTCTGTCCTTAACAGGTAAAATGGACGGTAGCGGTCCCTGTCTTTAAAGCGGCTGACGATCAGCTGCCTTGATTGTATCTCAGGACAAATCGCAAGCTTAGAAAAAACCGCAATGCCTAATCCATTTTTAACGCCTTCCTTAATTAAGGTATTACTGTTGTAAACAAGGACTGACTTAGGTGCTATATTGAGACCTTTCCACAAGTCGAGGGTTGCCTGCCTCATGGCACAGCCAGGTTCACGGATTAGCCATGTCATTTCTTCAAGCTTTGCAGGCTCTTGATTCCCAGGGTCAATTCTCAGCTGGGGAGAGATGCCGAGCACGAGCAAATCGTCATAAAACTCATGTGAAACAAAATTGTAGCGTCCAGCTTGTCCTTCAACAAGGGCCAGATCGATTTCAGAAGCGTACAGCAAATCCGCAATATGAACTGAAGTACCAATAGTAATTTGGATCTGGCTGCTTTTAATATCCGAACTCCATTTGATGAAATCCTGAATCATTTTGGATATGAGGCATTCACCTATCGTATTGCTGCAGCCAATCTTGATCGTTTGACTGGAGTCTCCTTCAGCCAGAAGGCTTTCCATCCTATCATTCAACGCAATCAGCTGCTGCCCATGTTCTAACAATGTTTTTCCAGCCTCTGACAATTTAATCTTACGGTTGGCCCTGATAAATAATTGTTTGTTATAGTAAGCCTCTAATTGGCTGATTTGATGGCTGACTGCAGGCTGTGACAGATTTAACATTTTGCCCGCCTGGGAGAAGCTCTCATATTTAGCCGCAGCTATGAATGTCTTTAAATGTTCCAAGTTCAATATGATCGCACCCCTTACTTAATAGGATAGGAGGTAACTAAATGAAAAAGATAGATATCATTGTGATCGTCATAGTATTGTCAGTATTTATATTCGGTTTAATGTACTTTACTAAAGACGATTCGGTAACATACCGCGATGTTCCATTCGAAATCGCATCCCTGGCCATTTTAACCTCTGTTTCCCTTTTTACTTTTTTCGGAATCAGAAAAAATTTAAATCACTAAACCGCATTATACCATACAGGGTTATCTTTGAATGCTATAAAAAACAAGAAATACAAAGCCTGGGATTCGTTCCTGGGTTTTATTTTTTGCCCGTTAAACTGTATACTGGCAATCATTAGATATACCGGCCGAATTGTTTAAAACCTTGTTGATTGTAGTGGAAGGCGCGTAGACTCCTCCGAAAATGCTAACGCATTTCCCTCGTGCGTGGGCAGGTTCGAGGGAGCCCAATCAATGTCCTGCGGGATCAGCTGGACAGATGAGACCCCGCAGGA
>DMSR01000291.1:0-2467 GCA_003457145.1 Bacillus sp. (in: firmicutes) | reverse complement strand
TTGTCATTCTTAATTAATCCTTAACAAAAATAGACGATAGTTAAATGGCAGGAAAGGAGTGAATCGTTATTATGACTGAAATAGGATTGTTTTTTGCTTTTACGGCTGGTATTTTATCTTTTTTCTCACCTTGTGTGTTTCCTCTTCTCCCCGCTTACATCACCCATTTAACGGGCGGGAAAATTGAAAACTCCCAAGTGCTAGTTGACCGGAGAACACTTTTTACCCGCTCCTCTGGCTTCATTATTGGTTTTAGCTTAATTTTTATCGTAATGGGTGCTTCTGCCACATTGCTCGGACAGGTTTTCGCGAACTACAGAACCATCGTCATGCAAATTGCCGGTTTGTTGATTATCGTCTTTGGCTTGCAAATGGCTGGACTTTTAAACATTAAATTTTTGATGATGGAAAAGAGAATTCATTCAGACAAGAAAACAACAGGCATTTTCAGTTCTGTTTTTTTGGGAATGGCTTTCGCAAGCGGATGGTCTCCGTGCGTAGGTCTTGCACTCTCGTCTATCCTGCTGCTGGCCAGTTCATCAGATACCTTATACCAGGGCATGTACCTTTTGACATCGTATTCCATGGGAATGGCTGTCCCATTCCTGATCATTTCGTTCGTCATCTCCTATTCATTGAAAGCGATCAAGAAGATCAACAAATACCTTTCAAAGATTGCATTTGTTAACGGTATGATCATGGTTGGCATGGGTTTCCTCGTCCTCTCAGGACAAATGCAAAAAATCAGTGCCTGGCTCTCTGCTTATAGCTTATTTGGAATTTAACCCTGCTTGCAGGCTTCTGAAGGAGTGACGTTTCCTAATGAATAAAGAGTTGATTGGCAAAAGCGTATTGGTTGTTGAAGATGATCCCAAAATCAGGACGCTTGTTAAGATTTATTTAACAAAGGAGGGATATGAAGTACTTGAAGCTGATAATGGGCATACAGCACAGGAAATGATAAAAAAATTCGATCCCTGTATCCTGGTCCTCGACCTTATGCTTCCTGGCAGGAGCGGTGAAGAAATTTGCCGCTGGCTTAGAAATGACTTTGAAAGCATGATGCCAGTGATCATGCTGACAGCGAAGGCTTCGGAAAAAAGCAGGATTGAAGGTTTTAAACTTGGAGCAGATGACTATGTCGTCAAGCCATTCAGCCCAGCCGAATTGATGGTTCGGATAGAAGCTGTCCTGCGAAGGACGGCAAGCAGATGCGGCAAGCTGAGCTTTACCGGGCTAACGATCAAACCAGCTAAGGGTGAAGCAATGGCGGATGGAGAGCCTCTCGACCTTACTAACTTCGAGTTCAAGCTCCTTCATATGTTCATGAAGCACCCGGGGCAGATTCTTTCCCGGACACAAATCCTTGATTCCATCTATGAAAACAATGAAAAGGCTGTGACTGAACGGACTATCGATGTCCATATTAAGAACCTCAGGGAAAAAATAAAAGATAAAACGCCAAAAGATTATATTCAGACAGTGAGAGGAATGGGGTATAAGTTTGCGGCGAATTAAAAGCATCACTAATTTATTATTATCGAAGCTTGTAGCGGTGAATAGTGTTCTCACCTTGCTGGTAATCATGGTTGCCGGAATTTCTGTGAAGGACTACGCATGTTTCCTTGTAAACCAGGAACAGATCACAGGTACACAACTCGTTGAAACGCTGAATTCCTTCCTTATAAAAGTAAGTATACTCGCCTTTATTACCACAGGGCTTGTACACTATTTCTCTGTCAGGCGGATTGTTAAACCAGTAAAGTCGATGGCTGCAGCAGCCAATCAGATTAAAGAAGGAAAGATCCCTTCTATAATCGACATCAATACTGGCGGTGAATTGGGAGAATTGGTCACTAATTTCAATGCCATGACGGAAACTTTGTCTGCAGTACAAACAAGGCGTGAAGAAATGTTGAGAGATATCGCACATGAATTGAGAACCCCGCTAACCAACATTAATGGGTATCTTGAGGCACTTCATAACGGAGTATTGGCTGGTGACCGTGAATTATTCGGTTCCCTGCTTGAAGAATCAAGACGCATTACCAGGATTGTTGATTTGATATCGGAGCTTGATGCCTGGAATAAAGAGGTCTGCTTTTTAGAAAAGCAGTTTGAAGAAGTGAACATGAGCGAGATCATGAAAGAGTCCTTCGCTGCATTTCAGCTAAAATTAACAGGCCGCTTTGATTCGGTCCATCAGGACATAAAACCATCTGCGGTTTTTGGGCATAAAGATGGACTTAAGCAGGTAATTTCTATTTTACTTCAAAATATTATAGATTATGATGTGGGCAGGCATCTTTCAGTCGAGGCAAAGCCAAGTGGTAAAATGTATGTAATAACATTTTCACATAATGGAAACTACATCGACCCTGACAGAAAAGACCTGATCTTCGAACGTTTTTACCGACTGGAAGAATCTCGAAGCACCAAAGTTGAAGGTGCCGGCTTAGGTCTCGCT
>DMSR01000479.1 GCA_003457145.1 Bacillus sp. (in: firmicutes) | reverse complement strand
ATGAACTGGGAAAATATACTCCTGAGTGGGCGGAAGGCATAACTGGTATAACTGCAGATGTGATTACGAGGATTGCTATTGATATGGGCAAGGCAAAGCCGAAGGCATTGATTGAACAATCATGGAGAGGCGCATTTGGCTGCAACTATGAAAATAGTACCGAAACTGGCCGAGCTGTTGCAATGTTCAATGCATTGCTAGGAAACTATCAGCAAAAAGGCGGAAGCATTTTTGGCGGGAAATTAAAATTAGGTAAGCTGGATGAGGTAAAACACCCTAATCCAAAAGAGCCAGAAACTCCTAAATCTGGTTCAAAGGAGTTTCCGCTTGCCTATCCAGATAACGGGGTAGCGACAATCGTTGCCAAAGAAGCCCTTGAGGGGAAAATGAAAGCGGCAATTTATTACCATTCAAATGCGGCGCTCGGCTACGGCAATCCGAAAGTAATGAAGGAAGCATTGTCCAAAATGGATCTCGTTGTGGCAATCGATGTACAAATGTCAGAAACAGCCCAGCTTGCCCATTATGTCCTCCCCGAAGTGACTTATATTGAACGTGACGAAGTAATCGAAGGGTTATCTGGAAAGATACCTGGCATCGCACTTCGCCAGCAAATGGTCGACAAGGTCCATCCGAATACAAAACCAATTGATGTCATCTATTCAGAGCTAGCCGAAGCATGTGGAGTAGGTCAATATTTTAACTTCACACTTGATGAACTGAATGAGGCTATGCTGGCCCCTACCGGGATAACGTATAAACAGTTAAGGGAAAAAGGCACGATCATGTTTCCAGACCACGAAATTACCATGGGTGAAATGCCAGAATTGAAAACACCTTCTGGCAAAATTGAATTCTACAGTGAAACCTATAAGGAAGCAGGATTCAAACCAATTGTTGAATGGATTGAGCCAAAAGTGAGCCCGGCGGATGATTCCTTCCGATTGATTACCGGAAAACAGGCAATCCATAGCCATACTCAAACTGCTAATATACCAATTTTAATGCAAATTACGAAGGACTATGATCTAGAGAGAATCTGGATGAACACAGTCCGAGCGAAAGCACTAGGTATCAAGGATGGAGATCTTGTTGAAGTGAAGTCAACTGAAGCAACCAGTAAAATCCGTGTCAAGGTAACTGAACGTATCCATCCTGAAGCAATTTTTGTTCCAAGCCACTACGGAATCACGTCAAAAGACTTGAAAACTGGATGTGGTATTGGATTTGGTTATATGGAACACGTGCCATTTGATTTTGAAAAGTGGAGCGGTTCAGGAAATATACACGAGGTAATTGTTAAAGTGAGGAAGGTGAAAGGCTAATGGCACGGTATGGAATGGTAATAGACACTAGAAAATGCGTCGGCTGTTATGCATGCCGAGTAAGCTGCCAAATGCAGAATGAGCTTCCGGTCGAAGAATCGTTCATCAAATTTTACGAAAAAGAAACCGGGGTTTTCCCGAATGTGAAAAATGAATTCATCCCAGTTCAATGTCAGCATTGCGACGATGCTCCTTGTGAAAGCGTCTGTCCGACGAAAGCTACGTATACGACTAAAGACGGGATTGTTCTTGTGGAAGCTGACAAATGTATCGGCTGCAAATATTGTATGGTTGCGTGCCCTTATAGCGCAAGAACCCAGGATCATGCTACAGGTATAGTTGAGAAATGCCGATTCTGTGCGGATCTGGTAGCTGAAGGAAAACAGCCAGCATGTGTAACTACATGTATCAGCAATGCAAGGATTTTCGGCGACCTGGACGATCCGAACAGCGAAGTTTCGAAGGCGATTGTTAAACTCAATGCTCAGCCTTTAAGACCAGACTTAGGTAAATCAAAAATCTATTACGTGAGGTGAGAATAATGGTTTGGGGAACAATTATCGCTGCTTATTTATTCCTGGCAGGACTTAGTGCCGGAGCGTTTTTAACCTCATCCTATGTTGCCCGTAAATACCCGGAAGCGGTTACGATACGGGTCGTAGGAAGGCTAATCAGTCCAGTACTGATGGGAATAGGGTTGCTTTTGCTGATCGTTGATGCTGAAGCAGGTTTGAAAGATCCGCTGCGCTTTATCTATCTATTGACTAATTTTAATTCAGTAATGACAATCGGAACATATTTCATCAGTTTCTTCATGATGGCTGCAGCGTTCATTGCATTAATGGAGATACTGAAGAAAGATACTAATAAAATTGTAGAATATGTCGGAATCGTTTTTGCGGCTGCCACAGCCATCTACACTGGTTTCCTTATTGGGGTAATCGGAGCGGTGCCATTATGGAACACAGCGATTCTTCCAATTCTATTCGTAGTATCAGCGTTATCAACTGGTATTGCAGGAACAATGCTTGTCTCGGCATTCATTGATAAAAAAGTTGTGCATTATGTTATGTCCGTTAAAAAAATTCACCTATCACTGCTTATTACAGAAGTGTTCCTGATCTTTACAATGTTCCTGGTCACATCTTCTTCCAATGAGTCGGCAGCGCAATCAGTGGCAATGCTGATATCAGGTGAATACAGTACGCTCTTCTGGTTAGGATTGGTTTCCGTAGGTTTACTACTTCCAATCGTGATTGAATCACTGGAATTGTTGAATGCAAAAAAACTTCACCAAGGTCAAGCTGGTTTGGAAGTAGCATCTGCTGGTTCTCATGGGATCGTTGGCATACTGATTACAGAAAGTGCAGTGCTGGCGGGCGGGTACATTCTCCGATTCCTTCTATTAGCAGCAGCCGTGCCGGTAGCATTTTTATAGGGATATCCATAGCGGGCTCTTTTTGAGTAAAGGAATGCAATATAGATGCCTGCAAAAAATATAAAAATGACGTGTGGATTTGCGCACGTCATTTTTAATTATCAAGGTTTTAGCAAAAGTAGTTTGTCTATTGGTGCTCTGCCAAAAATCGATGAGAAAACTTAGATGAGTGAGTTGCTCCCTTTATTCTATTGTTCAGCGGGAATCTCCAGCAGGTGATGAACCATCCCTTTCTAATTGAATATAATTTAATGATGAAGGAGGAAAGATAAGATGAAATTGCCTGCAATTGATTTGGGATTGATGGCGGCCCACCTTGCCGCACATGAAGGGGTAATAAATAAATTAAAGATTTATGAAAGAATGGTAAACAACCGTACATTGAAAAAGATGTTTCAGCTTCACATAAGTTTTTTGAGAGACCATGTAGTAACTATGCTAAATCTAATTGATCCGGTTAAAGGCCAGGTGAAGCTTCCTGAAATGGGAGAACTTGAAATGGATGAGGCAACCGCTTCTCTTACTGAACAGGAGAAGGACATTGCCCTTGAAGCTAAAGAAACGGCAAAACACATGGCAGAAGAAAATTTCACCTCTGCTTTAATGATGAAGAACATGAATGTAAAACATATACACATTCAGATGGCTTACCAGGATGTAAGAATGCAAGCTTTATATAACATGTTGATCGAACATTCAGAAGGAGAGTTCACTCCAATGGCAAGTGAAGAAATGCAAGCCATGACGTTGAAAAAATACCAGCATGTCCTTAAGGAATAGGAGATATAAATAAAATAGGGATATTTCACGTTAGTACAAAAGGGTGTAAAAATGTGATGAGTATATTTGGTTTGTCTAGTTTGCATTATAAAAAAATGAAAATAAAAACAAGCTGGACCATACAGGTCCAGCTTGTTTTTATGTTAAAACGGGTATTTACGCGGATTAATCTGGGCGGAAATCCATTGTGTTGTTGTGAATTCATCCAGAGACCACTCTCCTCCGAATCTTCCGAGACCAGAAGCTTTTTCACCGCCGAAGGCAACGAGAGGTTCATCGTTCACACTTTGGTCATTCACATGCACCATGCCAGATTCAATCTGCTTGGCTACTTCTACACCTTTTTCAACCGAACCTGCATGGACTGCACCACTTAGTCCATAAGGAGTATCATTTGCAATCCGAACCGCTTCTTCTTCACTTTCTGCTGGAATGATGGTCACAACAGGACCAAACATTTCATTCTTAGCCGTCGATACTTCATTGTTTCCAGTCAGAACGTACGGGCTCATCAGATTTCCATCGACAGTGCCTTCAAGCACCACTTGTGCACCCTCTGATTTCGCTTGTTCAATCTCACCGAGAATCCGGTCAACGGCTGCTCGGTTGATAAGGGGCCCAATCATGGTATCCTGCTCTTTCGGGTTACCTGTTTTCAAGCCCTTCGATTTTTCAACAAACCTTTTTACGAATTCATCAAATTTGCATGGCAGTGAACCGGGTAATTGTTCATAAAAGCAGATATGATGAATTCGTAAAAAGGTTTGT
>DMSR01000285.1:14212-14411 GCA_003457145.1 Bacillus sp. (in: firmicutes) | reverse complement strand
ACGATTATCAAGTAAATCCTTCGATATGTAGCAGCGATGTGAAGTTGCATGTGAATGCTCCTCCTCAAACGTGATCAAAGGTTCTTCCCCAGCAATGATTTCTCTCGTTGTGTGAAAATAATCCGCTTTTTCAAACGCAGCAAATACGGCCTGTCCAAGTGCAGTAGCGGTCTCGGCAAAGCCGATGATTACAGGTGAT
>DMSR01000285.1:5473-14190 GCA_003457145.1 Bacillus sp. (in: firmicutes) | reverse complement strand
AGCAGCCCTTTTGTCGGATTAATAGGAATATGCTTTCCAAGAATTTTGCTTACAAATAAGAAGGAACGCTTCTTGTTTCGCCTTGCAGCCATTACAAACAAATCATCTATCGGCAAGTCAAATGGATTCTTCGTTACTTCTAACTCTATTGAAAGACTATCAAGAATTTGATATGAATATTTCTTGCTTGAGTAAATCGATGTTTGTGATTCCATCCTGCAGCACCCCATATACCTGTGATTTCCGCAAAATCTTTTCTGCCCAATAGTAGTGCGGTTTAATTTCATTCATTTTATTAGCGAACGCACTTTTCCTCACACCATTGTGATTCTCTGCTTCGTTAACAATATTTTTCGCGTCGATGTATTCTTCATAACTTACCACATTCAATCCATGGACTGTTTTGATATGGCTTGGATGGATTATCGTTTTGCCGGTTAATCCATTTGCTATATCCATCAACACTTCCTGGATCAAACCATCCATGTGACGATCAATCAGCTCCGTTCTCCATTTGAGACCTTCCTGACCGAAAGGCGTTTGTCTTAGCTGGGGCTTTAAGATTCTTTGTGTGGAAGAAAAATACTCCCATACAGGTCCTGAAACCACATACGGACTGTCAAAACGGAGGAAGACATTGACAATATCAGAAATGCAATCGCGGATCACTCCAATATCATATACTGTCGTGTCTGCATTTCTCCGGATCCCATATAACCCGCTGAAATCAGTTGCACCAATCCGTACGTTTAAAATTAATTCTTTGAATTCGTCTACAACCACTTTAATCGCCAGCAGCTCTTCCAATCTAGTCTCTTTTTCAATAATTCTCTTTGTTTCTAAAATAGGCATTGCATATAGTAAGTTGCCATCAGCATTTAATTCATGAATGTACCTCAGAATTTCTTTTCCCATAATGGAATCGAACTTNNCAAGGCTTCGAATCCGGACAAAAATCAAGGGCAAGTCATCTTCGGATAAATAACCATTAATAATTGCTCGATGGAGGTGATCCAATTCCGAAACTAATTGCATTTCTGCTATATCAACTTCATGATCTGCTATTGAATCCTCCAGACATATGACCATGGATGCCAGTCCGTTATGCTTCTTAGACAGCAATTCCTGATGAATATTCTCCCTGGTCGCAGGCATGTAAAGTGTGGCTCCAAGGGCATATGATAAAATCGTTTGATTGGTATGTTTATTAAATTTAGATGGTTTGATAAAGAAAAGGCTATCCAATTCCTTTTCATATAAATTTGAAAATAATTTCACGGAAAAATTCCCCTTTTTGGGTGATATGGATAAAAAGAAAGGGAGCAGACTTTCGTCAGTTCCCTAAGTAATATTATTTAAAAATCGCATTCATAAACGTGCTGGCTGCTCCAGGCTGGTCAATTAGCCATGCAGTTTTAATACCGGCCTATTGTACGTTTTTTTGCTGTTCATTTTCTTTAATCTTATTCTTCTTCATATAGTGAACTACAAAGGTAGCACCAAAGGTTACAAGCAGAAGTACGAAGAAATAAATATGGTCTAAGTGGTAGCCGAAAACGCCTGCAAACATCTTTGCAGAGATAATCAGGATAAGGACATATGCTGTTGTTTCAAGTTCAGGGATGCGTTCAATCAGTCTCAGGAATACTCCTGCAATCCCCCTCATCATCAATACGCCCAGCATACCGCCGAGTAGCAGCACCCAAATTTCCTGGCTGATACCAAATGCAGCAAGGACACTATCGACAGAGAATGCAATGTCCATAATCTCTACCGCTACAACAGTTCCCCAGAATGTTCCGAACAACCTTATCAGCAAACCGCCCTTATTAACTCCCTCAATTTCTTCAATATCAGGATCTTCACCCTTTTTCTTATCGAGGAAATACTTTATTGCAAGCCAAGCGAGATAAGCGGCTCCAATTACTTTTACCCACCATAATTTAATTAAAAATACACCGATGCCGATGGCAATAAACCTGAAAATATATGCACCGAGCAAACCATAGAACAAAGCTCTCTTCCTCTGTTTTTCAGGCAGGTGTTTAACCATTACTGCCAAAACAAGTGCATTGTCAGCCGACAATAGCCCTTCGAGGATGACAAGCGTACCAATTAAGCCCCAGCTCACTGGGTCTGACAAAACCCTTACCCACATATCCCAATCAAAAAACATGGCATAAGTATCAATAATTCCTTGCAAAACATCTGGCATTCTAGTAGTTCCTCCCACTAAATTCTATATTATTTCTCTATAGAAAGACCCGGCATCGGCCGGGCCTATCTTTAACCAACATTTATTATTTTAACCTACTTGTAGCCCAAAGTCTGTAGCAAGTGCTGCCAGTCCGCCTTGATAACCGCTTCCAATAGCACTGAATTTCCATTCGTTGTTGTGGCGGTATAGTTCTCCAACCACGATTGCTGTTTCGATTGAGAAATCTTCTCCAAGGTCATAACGGATAATCTCTTCATCAGAACCAGCATTCACAATCCTTACATAAGAGTTTGAAACCTGGCCAAAGTTCTGGCGGCGTCCTTCGCCATCATGGATGGTGATCGTAAAAGTGATTCTCTTCACTTCGGAAGGAACTGCAGCCAAATCAACATTCACTTGCTCGTCATCGCCGTCGCCAGCGCCTGTTCGGTTATCTCCTGTATGTACGACAGAGCCATTGCCACCTGTAGTATTATTATAAAAGATAAAATCACTCTCACCTGTTACTTTTCCATTTTCTCCTAAAAGAAAAACAGATGTATCAAGGTCAAAGTCCAGTCCGCCATCATATTTATTAACATCCCAGCCAAGTCCTACTATTACTTTTGTCAACCCGGGATTTGTTTTTGTTAAATCTACCTTCTGGCCTTTCGATAAGCTGATTGCCATTTTCTCTACCTCCAAAAATTTATTTCATTAATTAATACGTCTAATGATAGAAAAGGTTTCAATAATCATATATCTATTTTTTCATAAAAGTGGCATTAATTCAATTTATTCGCTTTTCCATTTAGGAGGAGTATTTTTAGCCCAAAAGATTCTTCCTAATTCATAATGTGTCTGGAACCCATCATGATAAGTATGATAGTGGAAATTAAACCAAAAACCTTCCTGAGGCGGCTGGTCCCTCCTTACATGGAAACGGATAATATCCTTGCCATTATCGCCAATTATGTGGAAAATCTTTTCCGACTGTCCCCCGCCAGGCATTTCGGTGATTTCAAGTGAGTTCAATTTCTCACCAGGATACTGAGCGGCAACCATTTCAATCGCTCGTTCAATATTTGGAAGGATGGTCTGCCGAAATTCATCCTCGATTACCGGCCCTATCTTTCTGCCGAATTTTTGGAAGGATTGCTCCTCTGCCTCCTTCATCACTTTGCCTATAAATCTCTCTTTCTCAACAGCCTCATCATAACTGTCCTCTAGCGTTTCAACATATGCCGTTTCTGATGTTTCGGATTTTTCATTTCGATCAGTGTTCAGGAGTACATTCGCCTGGGCAGGAGATACCATTCCAAACGTAAAGATGGAAATCATGACGACTAACGATTTACGAAGCCATGCTGGCATGGAGGTCACTTCCTTTATGTATAAAAAATATAAAAATCAATCAAAATATTTAATACTACTGATTTGTTTTAAGACCGAATACAAGCCGGTCTTTTCGATGGCATGCATTCACCTTGACGCTACTTTCCGTATATACGTTATACTATATCTGCTAGACATCAGGGTCTTTTCCATAAGCCCATCTTACTCTTATATTTATAAGTACCAAGGTTTTGGAAAAGCCAAAAAGAAAAATAGTTGTTAGCATTATTATACTTGTTTCTACGTAAAAAAGGGAAAAGGGTTTCAAATTTTTCGAAATAGGATAATAGAAAATATTAGAAGTAATTCTTGTGCACATAGAAGGAGGTTTATTANNTCTTATTCACATAGAAGGAGGTTTATTATGGAGTGGGGTTTTGTTGCAGCAAGCTTAGTCATGCTAGGTTATTTTGTTTACTTAACATTTGCAGATTAATGAATTGATTCAAAAAGAATGAGGGATTCCTCATTCTTTTTCTATTACTCCGAAATGAAATTTTGATGACTTTCTGCGGTACACTTCAAAATTAAATTCCTTAAACCTTTCACTTCGAAAGTGATCCTTGAGAATTACTCGTTTTTTTGCCACCCTTAGCGCGTGATTAATGGTTTCTTTTGAAATCCCTTCGTATACAGCAAAGCAGCTTAGGCCTCTGATCCCATCTGATTCAAGGATCGACTCATCAAACATCGGGTCGAAATACACACAATCAAAACTGTTATCTTTTTGAGCTTTTAAGTAATCTAGGGAATATCCACCCATAACTCTGATGTTCTTCATTGCCTCATTGATGGAATCGAGACCGGAATCCCAGGACCTCAAACCAGCATCCACTATAAATAAAAGCTCAGGACGTGCTTCAATACCTGTCACTAAACCTTTCTCACCTGCCACATAACTGGCAACGATACTGTCCGATGCAAGGCCGAGGGTGCAATCCAGAAAACTCATTCCTTTTTCCAATTTTGCGGCATCAATCAATGGGTCGGCTTCCCCCTTTATCAACCTTTTAATTCGAAACATTGCCGAATTGGGATGGAAGAAAAACGGACTCACTTCTCCTAAAGGAAAAAGCTCAAGACGTTCCTTGCCGACTACAAGGCAGTCTTCGGGTTTTGCCTCTTGGATGGCTGCTATAGACCTTTTCTTTCTCGGGACAAACTCTGCCTTTAATTCTCCAGCAATCCTCCTGGCAAGAGTAACCATTTCTTCATTTGTCCTGCCTGCAGTTGTCACAAACACATCATGCACCTCCATCAATTAGGCTCTTTTGGGTTTTTCCTTTTGAAAATATAATTACCAAAGGCTGTTTCCGGCTTCCCTGTTACTTTCCGAACATATTCTATCCATATTCTTATAGGTATCGAGGCTCTTTCTTGGAGATCTTAGAACTGGAATGAATTCATACACATTAAGATCCATGTGCCGGTAATTAAAAAAGCACAAACCTTAAACGTTTGCGAATGAGGCGTGCCAAAAAGAAAAAAGGATGTCATCTGACATCCTTTCATCTCTCTAGCAGTTTGCTTCAAAAGCGGAAATAAGATTTTCCATAATCGCTTCCATCGGCTGGCCTTCTATATCATGGCGAGGAATGAAATGAACGACTTCTTTCCCTTTTAATAAAGCCATTGAGGGTGAAGAAGGCTCGATGTCTGTAAAATACTCACGCATTTTGGCCGTTGCTTCTTTATCCTGCCCAGCAAACACGGTCACAAGGTTATCTGGTGTCTTATCACTTCTTAATAGAGCTTGAGTGGCTGAAGGACGAGCAAGTCCCGCTGCACAGCCACATACTGAATTGATTACAACGAGTGTAGTACCAGATGCATTTTCAACGAACTCTTCCACTTCTTCCGCAGTGAGCAATTCTTTAAAGTTTGCGCGGGTAAGCTCTTCGCGCATCGGTTTTACCATTTGTCTCATATATTCTTCATATGCCATTGACATAAAAGGATCCCTCCCAACAATAGTTGCAATTTCAGCATACTATATTCCCAGTGGAAAACGCAATAAAGGAACATCCTCCATTACGAGTGCACAGGTGCCTTAGTTACCTTTTCCTCAAAAAGATCGGTAACAGCACCCTTAGACGCGCATGCTACTTGTCTTGTGTATTTCGCCAGGACTCCTCTTGTTGGTAAAGGTGGCGGACACCAGGATTGCTTCCGTGCGAGCAGTTCCTCCTGACTTAAGTCCACAGATAGAACTTTCTGTTCACTGTCAACCGTAATCAAATCTCCATTTTGAATCAGGGCTATCGGGCCACCCACCTGTGCCTCTGGTGCGATATGTCCGACAACAAGTCCATGGCTTCCTCCCGAAAACCTTCCATCAGTAAGAAGTGCAACACTTTCACCAAGGCCTTTGCCAACAAGGATTCCCGATAAGGATAGCATTTCAGGCATTCCAGGTCCGCCTTTTGGTCCTTCATATCTGATCACCAGGACATCACCTGCTGCNNCCCGCTTTTCAGGCTGATTCCTCATCATCAAACACCTTAGCTGGACCTGTCATACTTTTCACTTTTAAGCCGGATACTTTAGCGACAGCTCCATCAGGTGCGAGATTACCTTTCAACACCACTAACGGACCATCCTTCCTTAGCGGCTGGTCAACCGGGTAGATTACTTTCTGATTAGGCTTTAAGTCAGGAAGCTCTCTCAGGTTCTCTTCAAGCGTTTTTCCTGTAACTGTTAAGCAGTCCCCATGAAGCAAGCCTTCCTTTAACAGCAATTTCATAACCCCAGGGACCCCGCCAGCCTCGAATAAATCCTGCATTACATATTTACCGCTTGGCTTCAAATCAGCAATATGTGGTACTCGCTGCTGGATGGCATTAAAATCCTCTAGCTTAAGATCGACCTCAGCAGCATGGGCAATTGCCATTAAGTGGAGGACGGCATTCGTTGATCCACCAAGCGCCATAACCACGGTTATCGCATTCTCAAAAGCTTTTTTTGTTAAAATTTGTCTTGGGCGAATATTTTGTTCGAGCATTTGGTAGACCACCTCACCTGCCGTGAAGCAATCCTCGTGCTTTGCGTCCGTTTCTGCTGGATTCGATGAACTTCCCGGCATACTCATTCCAAGGGCTTCAATTGCGCTAGCCATGGTATTCGCAGTATACATGCCACCGCATGATCCAGATCCTGGGCAGGCATTACATTCTATTTTTTCAAGTTGTTCATCCCCGATCGCACCCTTGTTATATTGGCCAACCCCTTCAAAAGCAGATACAATGTCAATATCCTTACCGTCCAGCTTCCCCGGTTTGATCGTTCCTCCATATACAAAAATTGCAGGCAGATCCATCCTGGCAATTGCCATCATGCAGCCTGGCATATTTTTATCACAGCCGCCAATAGCCACAAAACCGTCGAGGCTTTCGCCCTGGACGACCGTTTCAATTGAATCGGCAATCAAATCACGGCTCGGCAGCGAATAACGCATGCCATCTGTTCCCATCGAAATTCCATCAGACACCGTAATTGTATTGAAAATCAGTGGCGCCCCTCCTGCAGCCCTTGCTCCTTCCTTGGCCTTCAATGCAAGCTTATCAATATGTATGTTGCATGGTGTTACTTCGCTCCATGTACTTGCAATGCCGATCATCGGCTTCTTAAAGTCCTCATTACTGAATCCTACCGCTCTAAGCATTGCTCTGTTTGGTGCCTTTCTTGCATCATCACTGAATACATGACTTTTTATCCTTAAATCTTTCCCCATTGTATGTCCCTCCCGATTTTTTATTCATTACATTACTCCTTTTTTGGCTCTATTGCAACAATTTTCTAAAAATTTTAATTGTTAAAAATAAGTAAGCGGATACATTTTCTTTTTAGTGGGTACTTAGTTTGGAATAAACAAATAGCCGGGGGTCACATCACACCCCGGCTGTTTACATAATATTTTTATTGCTTTCTTGCATCTGTCATCTGTTTCCACACTGAGCCTTTAGCTTCTTCACCAAGCTCAATGCGGGCAATTGCCAATTTCACCTGCATGCTCACTTCGAATTCTGGATCTTCCTCAGCTGCTCTTAATGCTGCCAATGCTCGTTCATCTCCTGCCTCGTATAAGAACATGGCCGCACGCCAGCGTACAAGCTTACTCGGGTCTTTCAAAGCATCCATCATTTCGTCCATTGCTTCCGGGTATCCTAAATCGGATAAACAGTCTCCTGCTGTCCTTCGAACAGTTACCGTTTTATCCTTCAATGCTCTATAAAGCAAAGGCAGAGCATCCTTTTCTTCAATCATTCCCAAATAAACAGTCGCTAGCCTGCGGATTGAGGCCTTCTCATCTTTCAGCGCTTTTTCTAGCATAGGCAGATCATCAGCCTTCGGATCTTCCATTTGCTCAAGCATCTGGTATCTGACACGCCAATCCGGATGATCTAAATCGGCTTCGGTAAATCTGATTTTTTTCTTAGCTGTCTTTATTTGAGCCGCCTGAGCAGGATTCTTTGCCAGCTTCACTAGCTCTTCAAGTCTTTCGTTAGGATAGGCTGCTAAAAGCTCTTCGATAACTTCATTTCCTACCTGTTCAATTTCACCGTATCTTACACCAAGCTCCTTCNNTCGGTGCCATCTGTCAATTTCACTTGCATAGGAATTCCTTTATACACTTGCACAAGTACTTTTATTTCTCCAAAATGTTCATTCATTGCTGGTGCCGCGTCTCCAGAATCCTCGGAATCCTCTCCAAATGCTTTTCTTACTTCTGGTAAAATTGCTTTCCAGTCGAATTTGGCGTTTCTTTCAATTGCCAGAAAATCAGCTACATGGTAAACCCCTTTAACACCTTCAATTCCCAGTATTTTAACAACCACATCTGGAGCACCAGAAATAGAGTCCTTCTTGTAGTTATTGCTTTTGCCCATAGGAAGCTCTTCATCAAGATTAATTTTCATCGTATTTGGACTTGGTGTNNTTTGTTTTATCCATGGATTGCAGAAAACCGCCCTTCATAAGTACAAGTATTAAATTCATTATAATAAATTATGATGGCCGTAAAAAACTATAGCAAATTCAGTGATCTTGAATGCAATCATTTTAACATAATAAGAATTATAAGGCATGGAACGAACATTCAATTCAGAACAAAAAGCGCAAGCGCCTC
>DMSR01000285.1:0-5460 GCA_003457145.1 Bacillus sp. (in: firmicutes) | reverse complement strand
TATAAATTCCTAAACAATAAAAAAGAGGCCTGAAACTCAGGCCTTTACTCATTTTCGGCTAATTCTCCTAAATAGCTCCATCTTTCAATCAATTGCTCGAGCTGGTCATTAAGTTCAGCTTCTTTCTTCATCAAAGTCTGCCCTTTTTCAAAATCACTACCGATGTTTGCCATCTCCATTTGGATTGCTTCTAGGTGATTTTCTGTTTCAGCGATTTTTCCGTCTATTTCTGACCATTCTTTTTTCTCCTTGAAAGTCATTTTCTTTTTCTTCTGCTTTTCGGCTGGTTCTGCTTTTTCCTTTTTTGGTGTGGTGATATCCTCTGCCATTCGAGGACGCTTCTCCAGATAATCGGTATAATTACCAAAGTACAGTGCCGTCCTGCCATCACCTTCAAGGTCCAGCAGTTGGTCAACTACCGTATCAAGGAAGTAGCGATCATGGGAAACGGTCACTACAACACCCGGAAAGTCATCTAGATAGTCTTCTAATACTGTTAATGTTTGAGTGTCCAGATCATTTGTCGGCTCATCCAGCAGAAGCACATTGGGTTCTTCCATCAAAAGCTTTAACAGATATAACCTGCGTTTTTCTCCGCCGGACAGCTTCCTGATCGGTGTGCCATGTGAATACGGAGGAAATAAGAATCGTTCCAGCATTTGAGCGGCTGATATCGTTTTGCCATCCGTAGTATTGACAACCTGTGCTGTTTCCTTCAAATATTCGATCGTCCGCTTGTTCTCATCCATGTCTTCATTTTCCTGGGTATAGTAGGCAATTTTAACCGTTTGACCTGTAATGAACTCACCAGAATCAAGTAGGGCTTTTCCAGATAGAATGTTTAATAAGGTTGATTTCCCTGTTCCATTCCGTCCAATGATTCCCAGCCTGTCACCAGGTTTGATCAGCAAATCAAAATGATCAAGAATGATTTTGCCATCATAATACTTGCAGGCATCTTTCAATTCGAGCACTTGTTTTCCAAGTCTGCTTCCACTCAAGGTAATTTCCAGCTTTTCTGAAGATTTAACAGAGGAAACTTCTTGATCGAGCTGATCAAAACGTTGGATCCTGGCTTTTTGTTTAGTGGTCCTTGCCTTGGCTCCCCTGCGTATCCACTCAAGTTCCTGCCTGAATAGATTCTGCTTTTTTTCAAGAGTTGCTGCTTCATTTTCTTCTCTGATTGCCTTTGCCTCAAGGAAACTGGCGTAATTACCTTTGTAGCTGTATAACGCTCCTCCATCAAGTTCAAACATCCTGTTCGTCACCCGGTCAAGAAAATAACGATCATGGGTCACCAGCAAAAGGGATCCTGAGTACCTCGATAGAAAATCCTCCAGCCATTTTACCGTTTCATAATCGAGATGGTTTGTTGGTTCATCAAGGATCAACAAATCAGGAGACTCTATTAAAACTTGAGCAAGTGCAACACGCTTCTTCTGTCCTCCAGAAAGCTCATGCATTTTTCTGCTGAAATCCGAGACTCCAAGCTGCATCAAAATAGACTTTGCTGCTGTATTCGCATCCCAGCCATCCGAACTGTCCATCCTTCTTTGCAACTCATAGAGCATTTCCTGCAGCCCCGTATCATCTGGATTGCTGCTTAATTCTCCAAGGACCGTTTCATAATCTCTCATTAACTTTAAGATTGGCGCCTCCCCACTGAAGACTTGATCAAGCACATTACGGTCCGGATCCATTTCTGGCTGCTGGGACAGGAACGAGATTTTATAGTCTTTTGGATAACTTATATCCCCTGAATCAGGCTGGTCGATACCGGCCACAATTTTGAGCAAAGAGGATTTTCCCGTTCCATTGACACCTATCAGCCCTACTCTTTCACGCTCTCCAATTGTAAAGGAAATCCCATTGAACAATTCTTTTTCACCGTATGTTTTAGTTACGTTTTCAATCGTGATCATCTTCATGCCTTACCATTCCATTCATTGTAAAATTGTGCGAGGAAACTTTCCATGAATTCATGCCTCTCCTCTGCAAGCTTCTTTGCATGAGCAGTATTCATTTTATCCTTAAGCTTTAATAGCTTTTCATAAAAATGATTGATTGAAGAACTATTTCCTGACCGATATTCTTCTATTGTCATCTCTTCCCGTACAGAAAGGGCAGGATCGAAAATAGGATGTCCCTTCTTGCCCCCGTAAGCAAACGTCCTTGCAATCCCGATAGCTCCCAGGGCATCAAGACGATCAGCATCCTGAACAATCTCAGCCTCGATGCTGGCAAGATTGATGACCCGTCCTCCCTTAAAGGAGACCGTTTCGATACAATCCATTATTTTTCCGGCTATATCATGGTCTAGCTGAAGAGACTCCAGGAATGAAGTTAACCTCACCCATCCAGCTTCCTCTGTATCATTCAATTTTTCATCAGGTATATCATGTAGCAGGGCGGCCATTTCAATAACAAACCAATCACCCTTCTGTTCTTCGCTCCAAATGAGGCTGGCGTTCTTTCTGACTCGATCAATATGATGCCAGTCATGTCCGGAAAAATCATTTCCGAGCGCATTTTTGACAAACGCCTCTGCCGCTTCTATCTTTTCTCTCATTTTGCACCTTCTTTCCTACGGAGATTATTTTAACATATTGAACAGCTTTATCTGTAACTATCCATTTATCCAAATCCTGTTTTCGCAAAGATTATTTAATTCCTACTTAAGATTTTTATGTCGAGTTCATAATCAGCAAAGGGTTAGAAGAGTATCGCCAAAAGAAAAAGTGCCAACATGACTGGCACTTAAACTTCTGTATTATTCCAGCTAATCCCGATTGTATGTTCTCCCGCATGGACCCCGATTACTGCACCTATCGGACAGCTGCTGAACTTGATATCTTGAAAATCCTTCTCTAGCAGTGATTGCCACTCGTCAGCCACTTCTTTATGCAGGCCATAGAGAATATACACTTCCTTTACCCCGTTCTTCTCATGTGACGCTCTTAAATAATCAAATATTTTCTCTCTCGCTTTTTTATCACTTCGAACCTTTTCTTTTGGCTCTAAACCACCATTTTCGATACTGACAATCGGTTTGATGCTCAGCATGCTGCCAAGATAAAATTGCGCTCCTGACATTCGTCCGCTTCGATGAAGCTGTTCGAGGCTGCCAATCATTACGTATGTTTCATTGGAATCGCGCATGATTTCCAGCTTATCCTTGATTTCTTCAACTCCATTTCCTTGTTCTGCCAGTGCAATCCCCTTTTTTAAAAGGGATGTAAGCGGGTACGTCAAAAGCTTTGAGTCGAAGGTAATCACGGGCAAATCAATCGATTGGGAAGCTTGGACACTTGAAGCAACTGTACCGCTCAGCTTAGCAGAAACAAGGACGGCAAAAACCATTTCATATTCTTTTTGCAGCTGTTCATACAACTCTAAAAAGACTCCTACTGGCGGCTGCGATGTCTTAGGAGGAGTTTTCAAGGATTTTAGCTTTCTATACAACTCGTCTGCTGTCAAATCCTTCCCATCCAAATATTCGACGTCATCCAATACAATTGTCATCGGAACTTGATATACATCAGGATGGTTTTTTAATTCCTCATCCAGATAGGCTGTGCTATCGGTAACCCAGGCGATTTTTTTCAAATTCTCTCCCCCATTTTCGCAAAATTTCTAAAGTCAATCATTAATAGAGTATTCTGACAACAATAGAGAAATTCCTGCCTGTATGGCAGGAATCTATTTAGAGTATGGTTTTATTATTTTGAAACAGAAACACTTAGCTTCTCGAGCGATGTAATCATGTAATTGATCATTTCTGCAAGGTCATCTATTTGGTCTTCGTAAACAAGGCGATTAAAAGCAATTGTTGATATATTATTAACTTCCGGGCTGTTTGCAAGTGGAGTGATGTGGGCGATTTGATTAATCGCCCGGTCCATGCCCCATATATCTTCAAGTACTTTTTGAATTGCCATGAATACACTTGAATCGTTTCGATGCAGCATCGAAAAGTGGATATTAACCATGCAGCCAGCTAAATGCTGTGCAGTATCCTTATTCAAAAGTTCAGCTGACAGGTTTTCAATTCCAGCTTCGAGAGTCATTGTTGCATATAAACCAGAAGGTCCAACAGCTGGAAGGCTAAATGAGATTTCATATTCACGAGATAGCTTAGCAGTATTAATCCAATCATTACGATCAATTACGACAATTTCTCCACTTAAATCCCTGTCGTAAATCTCGCCTTCAATTACCACTTTGATATTTTCAAATGCTGTGGGATCAAACAAAAACGAACCCTCCTTGTTCCTATACTCGCAAACTTTGTTGCTGTTAAAAATCGGCTTCTGGAAATTTACGAGTTTTGCTTGTTTCACAGTTCAGAAGGTTCCTCGAAAAGAGCCTTAAAACAAGCCTACAGCATTCCCGTCTTCATCGACGTCCATATTGAGAGCAGCAGGAAGCTTTGGAAGGCCTGGCATAGTCATCACTTCGCCTGTTAACGCTACAATAAACCCTGCACCAACTGATGGTTTCAATTCTCTCACAGTTATCGTGAAACCAGAAGGCCTTCCGAGTTTCTGTGGATCATCCGATAGAGAATATTGCGTTTTTGCCATACAAACCGGTAGCATACCCCATCCATGGCTTTCAAATTCTATAAGCTGTTTTTTCGCTTTTGGTGAAAATTCCACTCCGTCCGCTCCATAAACCCTGCGGGCAATCGTCTGGATCTTCACCTCCAAAGAATCCGATAAATCATATAAATGGGCAAACGTGTTTTGACTCTTTTGAATCACGTCTAACAGTTTTTCTGCTAGAGCAATGCCTCCGGCTCCGCCTTTTTCCCACACTTCTGTCAAAGCTGCAGGGATGCCTGCCGAATTACTTAATTCCAATAAAGTATTCGTTTCAAGCTCAGTATCAGTGATGAACCTGTTGATGGCAACTATATAAGGCAGTCCGAAGCTGGATATCGTTTCGACATGTTTTTTCAAGTTCGCGAACCCATCTTTTAACGCTTGGATATCTTCGTTAACCAGCTCTGTCTTTTTCATGCCGCCATGCATCTTAAGAGCCCTTATCGTAGCCACAATGACTACAGCCGCCGGCTCTATCCCTTCGTTTCTAGCTTTTATGTTAAGAAATTTCTCTGCACCTAGGTCTGCACCGAAACCCGCTTCAGTGACGACAAAGTCGGCAAGCTTGGAAGCAGCTTCTGTAGCAATTACACTATTGCATCCATGGGCGATGTTCGCAAAAGGGCCACCGTGAATCAAAGCTGGTGTATGCTCAATCGTCTGTACAAGGTTCGGTTTGACAGCTTCCTTAAGCAGAAGGGTTAGTGCTCCTTCTACTCCCATGTCGCCGACCGTTACCGGCTGTCTATCGAAATTATACGCAACAACCATTTTCGCCAATCTGCGTTTCAAATCCTTCAAATCGCTTGCAAGGCAAAGGACAGCCATAATCTGGGAAGCTACCGTTATATCAAAG
>DMSR01000320.1:10834-13369 GCA_003457145.1 Bacillus sp. (in: firmicutes) | reverse complement strand
TGGTTTTATTTCGCCAGCGGAGTTTATCCCCCTTGCCGAAGATACTGGATTAATTATTCCAATTGGCAATTGGGTGATTGATCGGGCATGCAGGCAAATAAAGGATTGGTCGGAGAGGACAGGAAAGCCAATAAGGATAGCGGTCAATATTTCGCCTAAGCAATTCCTGCAGCCGGATTTGGTAAGAATCATCAAGAATGCCATCGACTATTATCAAATTCCGCCATCGCTGTTAGAGATTGAGATCACTGAGGGTGCCATGCAGGATACGAGGGAAACTATTCCGATTTTAAAGAAGCTTAAAGAGCTAGGGATAATTATTTCTGTCGATGATTTTGGCACAGGATATTCCTCTCTAAGTTATTTAAAAGAATTCCCGATTGATATTCTTAAAATTGATCAAAGCTTCGTAAGGGATATTATGAATAGCGAAAAGGATGCTGCAATCATTACAACCATTATTTATTTGGGACGCAGCCTTGGAATGGAAGTAATAGCAGAGGGTGTTGAAGAGCAGAATCAGGTGGATTTCCTGATGACGGTTCAATGTGAAAAAGCTCAAGGCTTCTTTTTTTCAAAGCCAATCAAAGCGATTGAAGCAGAAAAAAAATTCATTTTAAGAAAATAAACAAGCAGCTAATAACCTCAGCTGCTTGTTTATTTTGTATAAAAAGTAAATTGAGCCACTTCTGGTTGTGATAAGAAGCGGAAAGGCAGCCTTGTCGTTCCCAGTCCACGATTCACATACAACGTCATTGATTCTTCATGACCAACTGAATAAAAACCTTCAACGTATTTTTCAGCAAATGGCGGAGTAACAAGGGGACCAAAGAACGGTATTTGAATTTGGCCGCCATGGCTGTGTCCGCTTAACTGGAATTGAATCGGGTAAGATGAAGCGGGGTCTGCCAAATCAGGTGCATGGGATAGGAGTATAGTAAATGCGCCTTGAGGAACTTCTTTCATTGCTGCTTCGATATCAGGTTTGCCAAGAATGGCATCATCTATCCCGGCAATCCATACCGAACTGCCATCAAGGAGATTAACCGGAACGGACGAATTCAATAATAGATTGAATCCCGATTGTTCCATTATTTGTTTGTAAAGGTCTGACCCATAACCTCCATGGTCATGATTACCATAAACTGCAAATTTCCCATGGGGTGCCTTAAGATGACTGAGCATAGCAACCAGCTTGTTTTGCCCTGTGATTTGCCGGGGGTCATCAAGCAGGTCACCTGTGAAAACAATGATATCCGGCTGCATTTTGTTAATTTGTAAAATCAACTTTTCAAGCTGGCTTAACTGGTACTGAAAGCCTATGTGTGTATCGCTGAATTGAACAATTTTGAGTCCATTAAATCCACCAGGGATTTTATCATTAATAATTCTGTGTCTTGTGATATCAAGGATTCGCGTCTCTATTTCACGCGCATAAAAATAGCCGCCTGTCCCCATTCCAGCTGCGGTAAGGAAGCCTCCTACCGTCCTCTTGATAAAAGTTCTCCGAGTCACTTTATCATTCATTCAATTATACCAACCCATCTATAAAATTCTATCCTATACTAGCAAACAAATGACTAAATTTAAAGCTTCATTTAAACGAATCGAAAGGGAAGATAGTACATCCGTGTTTTCATCTATCTGAAGAAGGGAAGAGAAAGTGAAAAGTCAATGGGTTATAGACTGAGGTGATTGTTTATGAAAGATTATGATAGTAAAATGGAAATGATGTTCATTCCAGCGAAGAATGGATACATCAAAGTGTTTATATATGGATTTTCCAATTTGGGAACGTGGGGTAATGCGGTAGCTGTATTTAATGGAATAGCAGTCACGGCTAAGGGGTTTAATAAAAAAAGGACAATTGTACGATCAATTGCTAAGCTCCATGAATCACTTGTGAAAAAAGGAAGAAAAAACGATTAAGTCTCTTATGAATTGGCAGATGTATGGAACGAACAATTGCCCTATTTCATAAAAATGAAAAGGCAGGAAAAGTTTATTCCAAGCCTTTTCATGTATTACTTATAACTGACCGCCCTGGAATTCATTGCTTTCCAAGTATCAATAAACTGCTGTTTATTTACGGGGACATCTCTTTTCCCAGAGAGGGGATCATTCAAATAAAGGGTATTCCCCTCGTAACCTACTAGGACAACTGCGTGCAAATCAAGTGGTGTTTTTATGACTTCCTTGTCATGTGTCCAAGATTCCCATCGGTCAGGAAGCTTGTAATCACCAGTTGTCCAGATGACTACAGGATACCCTGCTGAAACATGGGCTAGCACCACTTCGAAATCCTTGCCAGTCAAGTTTACAGCCCTCCCTGGAAGATAGCGATTGATCAACTCAATCATTGGTTGGTCGAATACAGCATACCCTGGTCCTCTTCCAGTCATATCTCCTACAAACCCATCTGCTGGGTTACCCCAGCTTATAATATTACCACGAACCCTCTTTAAAGGGTCGTTATCTTTCTTGATTTCCTGGTAAAGCATCATCTTATCTATGTTTACCCCGGCAAATTTAAGC
>DMSR01000320.1:0-10782 GCA_003457145.1 Bacillus sp. (in: firmicutes) | reverse complement strand
AAAGCACTTGAAAAATCAAAACTTCATGATCGGCGGGCGAGCCATGGCTGCATCCAAGCAATGGAAGAAGAATGCCAATGAAATGCAGTGCTTTCATATCATCATCCTTCCATAAGCTCTATCATTAAGTTTTGATTTTTCAAGTGCTTTTATTACATGATGAAATTGGAAACAGTGTTACTGAGGTTTAATCATAATATGGTAAAATCATTCATATCACATTAATAAAGTAAATCTTGCCAATCGTGTCCGGATGATTGGGGAGGAGATGATTTTTTGGATGCTCTTGATATACTGACTGATTTAGATAATGTAATTCCGTTTTTTCAGCCAATTTTTAACGCGGAAGAACATAGGATCATTGGCTATGAAATATTGGGAAGGTACAGAAACGGAAAAGACATGTTCAGTTTGGGGGATTTTTTTCAGGATGAAAATATACCTGAGGAATACCGGATCGAGGTGGATAATACCGTTTTAGTTAAAGCGCTGGAGATTGCTTCTAATTCAGGGGATTCTGATCTTTTATGGTTTGTGAACCGGGATGCGGATTTGTTGATGTTGGATAATGGCGAACATTTTTTACGGTTAATAATGCAGTACAAGGAAAAAGGAATTCGTCCCGATTCCATTGTCATTGAAATTTCAGATAGGAATTATTACAAAGAGAATGGCCGGATTGAACATTTATTAAATTACTACAAATCCTATGGCATCAAAGTTGCCATTGATAAAGTTGGAAAGGACAGCAATCATTTAGACCGCATTGGAGAACTTTCTCCCGAAATCCTTAAAGTTGATATGTCCTCCATGCGTTCGAATTCAGTAGGAACAGCTTATTTAGATGTATTACACTCATTATCAATACTTGCCAGAAAAATCGGGGCAACATTATTGTTTGAGAACATTGAAACTCCGTATCAATTGCAATTTGCGTGGAAAAATGGCGGAAGGTTTTATCAGGGTTATTACTTAAAGAGCCCAAGTGAACATTTGATTGACAAGAATATTTTAAAAGTGAAATTGAAAGAAGAGTGCCACGGTTTTATTTCATCAGAAAAGAAGAGGCTAGAATCCTTTTTTAGCTTGCGGAATGAGATTAACAATAAAATCCTTGATTTGATCAGCCGCAGTAAAAAGGATCTGCCGGCCAGCGACTTTTTGATGTATATGGGGAAAAGCTTGGATGGAATTGCTTTCAGGATGTACATTTGTGATGAAGACGGATTCCAGAAGTCTCCGAATGCCTTCAAAAAGAATGGGGATTGGATTTTGCAGCCAGGATATGAGAATAAAAATTGGAGCTGGCGCCCTTACTTCCTGGAGAATATTGTAAGGATGAGGACAGGGAAGAGGGGAATCCTGTCAGACAGGTATAGCGATATTGAAACAGGAGAGCTTATTCGGACATTTTCTGTACCACTCAGTGAAAACGAGTACTTGTTTGTCGATCTAAACTCTGCATACTTGTTTGAGAAAGAAGGATTATTTTGACAATTGAATCAACGAATAGGATGGCAGATTAAGCACAATTTATATATAACAGCCTTCTTAAAGGGGGATTTCCATGAGTAGTAGCTATATGACAATGTTGCTGTTGGCAGGATCGGGGGTCTTGGTTGCTGGATTGTTTTATACCTGGTCAATTGGTAAAGGAGCCAAGAGAGCCCAAGGTAATTTGGATACGAAAATTCCTGGTACTGTCCAAGAGCATGCCTATATCCGCAATCCAGTTTTTTTGACGTATATAATCGTTATTTCAATAGCCTTGTTATTTGTTGTTTACTTTGCCGTAACGACAGGAAGATATTAACCTCCGTTTAAGGAGGTTATTTTTTTATGGTTTTTTTCGATAAGGTGTTAAAAGCTAAAAAAAGGGCCTTTTTTGCCGGAAATGAGGGTCGAACAATCCTATTTAATTACAATATTCTCAACTTTTGCGTTAGTTCGATGATATAAAGGGTAAATTGAGAATAACAAAGCAATTTTATGTCAGTTGATGAAGTTTTTTTGCGAATGATTTTTATAAGAATACAGGTAAAAAATTGATAAAATGGTAATTACTAATCTTGGAAATGGAGGAGGAAGATTTGGACAAGCTGCAATCATGGTTATTATTTCTATTTTTTACATTGCTGGTATGGATGGTGCCAATAAATGCATTTGCACAATCAGACCTTGGGAACAGGGAGCAGGTGTTCAGTTTCCTCGAGGATGCCTTTGAGTCGCAGGTGTCACTTAGTGAAGAAGATAGAACCATGACAGAAATTGAGGCTATTTTAAGCCCCTNNGGGTCAGGAAAATCAATACAGCACATATGGTACCGATTTTGCCCCCTATTACATTCCTTTCTATGCATTCTCTGAAAGAACAAAGATAGTGAATATGGATGATGAAATCTATGTTGTCGAGTATTTCCCCGGCAATGTCGAAGGCCCGGTAAGTTATGAAAACCACTATGAAGGACTAAGGCTTGTTAAGCAGGAGAACAGATGGAAGGTAGCAGATTACTTATACAATGACATTCCTGAAGAAGTGATTAAGAAAGCATACCCAGAGAATATCAAGAAAAAGAATGTTTCAGAAGCAATGCCTGAAAATAATAATTTAATCCCGCAATCGTTAGTGTTTGGTCCTAATTTTGCTTCATTAAAAACATTCATAGAATTTGGAGTTGTTTTTGGAAGTGAAAGCAGGACACTGTTATTTGGATATTTATAAAACTCAAAGCAAAAGGTGCCAGTTGGCACCTTTTGCTTTGTTTAGAACAATTTGTTGCGATAGGCTTCTTTTATTGCTCTATATTCAATACTTTTTTTAGCTTCTCCAGATCAAAACCAATAATTACTTCATTGCCGACAACGATGGTTGGCGTAGAATAAGATCCATATAGGTCCGTTAATTGCAGTCTGCTTTGGTTATCGTTGTGTATATTCTTTTCTGTAAAAGAAAATTTATATTCTTTTAGAAACATCTTAACAATTTGGCAAGGGGGGCATTCGTTCTGTGTGTAAACGATAATGTCTGTCATGTTATCGGGTACCTCCTTAATGTTTGTTAAAATAATCTGCAAGACCCATAGCACTTACTTTCGTGTCCAATTTCAGAAGTTCGTAAATGGGGTGAGTATCAGCAAATCCCTGTTGTAGCAGATGTGCAGTTATTTTAGTATATAGCCTTTGGGCAATCAGTTCTACCTGTTCACTCGTATTTTCATTGTCAGACACAACAATTTTTGCTTCCTGAATAAAGCTGTCCAGCCAGCTCCCCACTTGCCTGAATGCCTCCGTCGGGTTCTCAGACATACCGTAATGGCCAAAGAAAATTCGTTCAACCCCCAATTCTTTGTATCGTTCTATGGATTGGAGCATCTTCTCTGGATCGAACTGATTAGGAGAGGTAGATGGGAGGTAAAGCTCGATTCCCTCTTTGTAAATTTGCGGATAAAATATGCCAGCAGTGTCGCCAGAGAAAATTCCCTTGGAAGACGGATGGTAAATGCTGAAATGATGGTTAGCATGACCTGGTGTATCGATAAAAAGAAGGGTTAATTCTTCTCCAAGCTCCAGTAAGTCCCCATCTTTCTTAATGAGGATTCTATCCTCAGGGACTGGCAGGATCGGATGAAATAACTCATTGAATTTTTCTCCATAGACAGCCTTCGCCCCCAGGATCAGCCGTGAAGGATTTGCCAGATGTCTTGCTCCCTTTGGATGGACGACAACTTTAGCATTGGGACAGTGCTCCATCATCATTCCAGCCCCTCCAGCATGATCGAGGTGGATATGGGTTACGATTATGTAGGCCACATCCAGGGGATTAATACCAAGTGCTTTTAGGCCTTTGAGAATATGGGGCACCGACGGGCTGGCAGAAGTTTCTACCAGAGTTATTTTGTTTTCCATCAGCACATAGGTCCCAGTGCGTTCGGCCATGCCTAAATCTAAATCGTCTATCAAAAACACTTTTTCCGTTAACTGCTCAGGTTTTTTCAAAAAAACACTCCTTTAGCAAAGCTTTTACTTGTACATCGCCTGACAATATTTTATTCTGTTAATATTGACATGTAAAGAATAATGTATAGAATATTCTGAAATCATTTTACATGGATATAAATATGCCAATTGAGAAACCTATTGATAGATAATTGGTTTTCGCTTTGAAAGGAGAGGGAGCAAATGTCACAGCTTCAAGGAATTATTACCCGATTAAAGAACCTGCAAGAGCAATCCACTGGAGGAGAACCTGCACAACGCTTTTTTGAGGTAAATGGTGAGCGCAAATGCCAGGTTACATACCATCCAAAAACGGAGACATACGAATTGGAAATATATAATGAAAAAGAAAAGCCTAAGAAATATCAGTTTGATAATATTGATATGATTACGATTGAGATTTTTGATTTAATTCAATAATGCAAAGGAACCTTAACGGTTCCTTTTTTTAAAACAAAAATGATGATTTTTGTTTCAGTGTGCATTGCCGTCAGTCTCTGCCCAATTTAAGTTGGAAGCATTGTTACACCATCCCCTGTTAACGTTATGCCCAAATGGCTCTCCGCAAAAAGGAAGTTGTACGGGAGAAGCCCTTTTGAGGAAAGAACTGCCACTGGCTGTCCGCCTTATACCTGTCTTGAAATCCTTTTTTAAGGACGGGTAAACGTTTTATTTGATTCCTTTCTTCGAAACTAATTCAGAGCACCAACAAATGAATTATGGTAGAATGGGGTGGAAAGAAATCCACTTTAGGGAGTTTTCGCAATGATTAGTCTTCACAGCGGAGAATTTTTGGAAATTACCATTAAAGATTTAATGATTCCATCTGAACGTGTTGCCCATGTACAGATTGGCAACAGCATGGAGCATGCACTCCTGGTTTTAACTAAGAGTGGTTATACCGCAATTCCGGTTTTGGACCCCCACTATCGCCTTCTTGGCCTAATCAGCACACCAATAATCATGGATTCAATTCTTGGTCTTGAGAGGATTGAATTTGAACAGCTTGAAAAAAAACGGGTAGAAGAAGCCATGAATAGGAAAATACCAAGAGTTAGCATCAACTCGACATTACAGTCCTCCTTAGACCTTCTTATTGATCATCCTTTTCTTTGCATTGAAGATGAATCGGGTATTTTTGAAGGAATCTTGACGAGACGTACAGTTTTGCTTCAGTTATCAAAGCAAGTAAGAAAACAGAATAAAAACTAAAATAAACAGCTCCCGTTACCCGGGGGCTATATTTTTGCAGCCTTGTTCTTGAAGGTGCTATTTCTTATATATATTCAGAGGTGAACATATGGGACAAGAAGAAAATCCTAGACAAAAGGAAAATAAACGGGAGACAAAACGCCCTTTGGTCTTGGCAACAGTGATGCTTGCTATGTTCATGGGAGCGATCGAGGCAACCATTGTGTCTACTGCTATGCCAGCAATAGTTGGTGATTTAGGCGGATTTGCATTGTATAGCTGGGTTTTCTCTGCTTATTTGTTAATGAATGCAGTTACGGTCCTAATCTACGGTAAATTGTCTGATTTGTTTGGAAGAAAACCGATTTTGACTTTTGGCATAATTATTTTTCTGATAGGGTCTGTATTATGTGGAATAGCAGAATCGATGGAAATGCTGATTTTCTTCAGGTTTATTCAGGGATTCGGTGCAGGTGCGGTAATGCCAATCGCAACAACGATCGTCGGTGATATTTATACAAAGGAAGAAAGGGCAAAAATTCAAGGGTATTTATCCAGTGTTTGGGGAATATCAGCTATTTCAGGTCCTGCGCTGGGCGGTCTTCTTGTTGAGTATGTAAGCTGGAGGTATGTTTTCTGGATCAATGTACCGCTTGGATTCCTTGCGATAGCTGGTTTGTGGCTATTCCTTCATGAAAATGTCGAGAAAAAGAAACACAAAATAGATTATCCGGGTGCCATTCTTCTAACCGTTGCCATCAGTGCTTTAATGATTGTACTGGTTGAAGGCGGCGCACATTGGCCATGGACATCAACCAAGTCAATTGGGCTGATCAGCATCAGTGTTTTTGCTTTTATCTTATTCATCTTCCAGGAAAAAAGAGCAGCAGAACCAATGATGCCGTTTAATATATGGAGTGAAAGGTCTATTTTCATTGCTAATATGACTTCAATGACAACAGGCCTAATGCTTATTGGAATCTCGAGCTTCTTGCCAGCATTCGTTCAGGGAGTCATGGAAAGATCGCCGATTGTCGCTGGGTTTACACTGACAGCTATGTCAATAGGCTGGCCGATCGCTGCGACAGTTTCAGGACGTCTGCTCTTGAAGATTGGTTATCGAACTACATCTGTAATCGGAGGCGTATCGCTAATCTTAGGAAGCATCATGTTTGTAACGCTTACTCCAGAAGCTGGACCATTGTGGGCTGCTGCCGGTTCCTTCCTTGTTGGCGTGGGGATGGGATTTACAAGCACAGCGTTCATTGTTTCTATTCAAAGTACAGTTTCCTGGCAGCAAAGGGGGATTGCTACGGCCGCGAATATGTTCATGCGTAACCTTGGTAATACAATTGGTGCTGCTTTGCTTGGAGGAATCCTCAATAGCAGTATTATAAAGTACATGAAGGAGAATGGCTCAAATCAAGGACAGGATCTGTCTATTGATGCCGCAAATTTACTTCTTAATGAGACGGAGCGACTAAAATTGCCTTCTGAAGTAAAGGCGATCCTTCAGGATGCTTTGACGAATTCGCTGCAAACCGTTTACATAGTTGTTTTAGGGTTTGCAATTGTTAGTCTGCTGCTTATTCTGTTAATGCCAAAGAATGAAAAAACAGGTGATTAATCAAGAGGCTTGTCAATGAAGTGTCAAGAACTTGGTAAAAAAAGCAGTAATCCATGCGAGAACAGCCTTTATTAATTAGGGCAAAATCAATAAAACTCCTGAAAATAAGCACTGTTCTATAAATAGTATATTAATGAATTTGATAATTTTTTAATATATAATATAAGCAAATCTTATCAAGAGGTCATGATATGTCATCCATTTCAGAGTTTCACCTTCTATCTGTGCTTGCGCAGGAGATGAATATGAGAAAGGCCGCTGAACGGTTATTTGTATCTCAGCCCGCACTATCCCAAAGACTTCAGACAATAGAGAAGGACTGGGGTACTAAGCTCTTCCTTCGATCACAAAAGGGACTAACTCTAACACCCGCGGGAGAAGTTGTTATTGAATTCGTAAATGAAACAATCGTCCGGGAGGAAAAGGCGAGGGAGTCTATACATGCATTGAACTCCGAGGTTTATGGAACTCTAAAAATTGCTGTAGCCTCTATCGTCGGGCAAAACTGGCTTCCTCAGGTTTTAAAGAAATACGTAAGCCGCTACCCTCAGGCGAAAATATCCCTAGTCACTGGCTGGAGCAGTGAGATTTCCAAAGCCCTGTATGAGGATCAGGCTCATATTGGAATCATCAGGGGTACTCCTGATTGGAAAGGTGTGAAAATCCACCTTTTTAAAGACAGCCTTTACTTGGTTGATACAGAAATCACTAGTCCTGAACAGGTTTTAGAGACGGACAGACCTTTTATTCAATTTAAGAGCGATTCCAATTATTATCAGGAGATTCAGGATTGGTGGCTTAGGCAATTTCAGACAGCGCCGCGCAGGACCATTATTGTCGACCAGATTGAAACCTGTAAACAAATGACTTTCAATGGCATCGGCTATGCCATTCTCCCGGCAATCACATTGAACGGTGCTGAAAAGGATATTTTTAAAGTACCATTGCATGATGAAAATAATGAACCGCTTAAGCGTGACACCTGGCTGCTTGGCTATGAATCGGCCTTTCAGCTAAAGCAGGTTCAGGCTTTTATCGAAATAGTCAAAGAGCATATTATAGAGACAAAAGTAAATGCATAATAGTTTTGCTTGTTTTCAAAACTTTTGTTTGTTAAAGTAATTTTTAGCATAGGCTGATTTCGTCTCTAAGGACGATTGGGTAAAGCTTGAGTGAAAGGTGTTACCCCAAGAGAGCCAAAGCAAAATACATATTTGGAGGTAAAGCATATATGAAAATGATGGACGCAAATGAAATTATTTCTTTCATACAAAACAGCAAGAAGGCTACACCCGTAAAAGTGTATGTGAAAGGAAATTTAGAAGGAATAGATTTTGGAGCGAATTCAAAATCCTTCATCAACGGTAATACTGGAGTTGTTTTTGGAGAGTGGGCAGAAATCAATCCAGCAATTGAAGCAAACCAGACTCAAATCGAAGATTATGTTGTTGAAAATGACCGTCGCAACTCAGCTATTCCATTGCTTGACATGAAAAATATTAAAGCACGTATCGAGCCAGGCGCCATCATCAGGGACCAGGTCGAAATCGGTGACAATGCTGTCATCATGATGGGAGCTTCCATTAATATCGGTGCAGTCGTTGGTGAAGGCACTATGATTGACATGAATGTTGTTCTTGGCGGACGCGCAACTGTCGGAAAGAACTGCCATATCGGTGCAGGCTCCGTACTTGCCGGCGTTATTGAACCGCCTTCAGCTAAACCAGTTATTGTTGAAGACGATGTAGTAATCGGTGCAAACGCGGTCGTTCTTGAAGGAGTTACAGTAGGCAAAGGAGCAGTTGTAGCTGCTGGAGCGATCGTTATAGAGGATGTTCCTCCGTATACTGTTGTTGCTGGAACACCTGCACGTGTAATAAAGGAAATCGACGAAAAGACAAAATCAAAAACTGAAATCAAACAAGAGCTTCGCCAGCTATAATTGTGAGAAAGCGTGGATATTTCATCCGCGCTTTCTTTTTAAAAGGGGGAAATATTTTGGAACATGAAACTTTTATAAAAATAAGAAGAGATCTTCACAAGATACCTGAGCTTGGTTTCAGAGAGTTTAAAACTCAAGCCTACCTTCTTGAATATTTACATCAGCTTCCTGAAGGACGTATGGAAATTAAAACATGGAAAACAGGTGCTTTTGTAAAGATAAAGGGAAATGATCCCCAAAAAACAATTGGATACCGCGCTGATATTGATGGACTTCCAATCACTGAAGAAACAGGTCTTCAGTTTAAATCAATTCACGAGGGCAATATGCACGCATGTGGACATGATTTCCATATGAGTATTGCTTTAGGCTTAATCACCTATTTTGTCAACAATCCGATAAAGGACAATTTATTGTTTCTTTTCCAGCCGGCAGAGGAAGGTCCCGGCGGGGCAGAACCAATGCTGCAGACTGACATAATGAAAGAATGGAAGCCAGACATGATCGTTGCACTCCATATTGCACCGGAGTATCCAGTTGGAACCATTGCGACAAGGGAAGGATTGCTATTTGCCAACACTTCAGAGCTATTCATTGACCTTAAAGGAAAAGGGGGACATGCAGCATACCCTCATAATACAAATGATATGATTGTTGCTGCCTGCGCGCTTGTTACACAGCTTCAGTCCATTGTTTCAAGGAATATTGACCCTCTTGATAGTGCGGTTGTCACGGTTGGGAAAATCTCATCAGGAACAGTACAAAATATCATCGCCGAGACAGCAAGAATTGAGGGGACGATTCGAACCCTTTCTGTTGAATCGATGAACAAGGTGAAAGAAAGAATCGAGGCATTGGTAAAAGGCATTCAAGTAGGGTATCAATGCGAAACGGAGATCGACTATGGAGCCATGTACCACCAAGTTTATAATCATGAGAAGCTTACTCGTGAGTTTATCAATTTTGCTTCCTCTAATGAGAGTGTAAATGTGATTGAATGCCGGGAAGCAATGACCGGCGAGGACTATGGGTATATGCTCAAGGATATTCCAGGGTTCATGTTCTGGCTTGGCGTGGATTCCGGTTATGGTCTTCATCATGCTAAATTGAATCCAGATGAAAAGGCAATTTCAAAAGCGATTGGTTTTTTGAGTGAGTATATCGAATATAAAAGCAGGTAAATGAAAAAACCTAGTGAAGGAGGTGCAGCACTTTTGTAAAAAGGTGTGCTTATTCCTCCTGTTTATAAGGCTGAATTTGTCATGATTGATGCTGGTTAATTGTAACATTATCCTTTAAAAAAGAAATGGATGAATAGCCACTTACTATTCGCATAAAGGGCTTATCATTTTGTCCTAAAAAGAAAACATGATAAACTAATATTCGGAATAAGGTATTTTTTCCAATAAGCTGCATATAGAGTTTCACAGTTTATTTCTATGTCATTTGGGGCAAAACAGTTAAGTGGAGTCAGCAATTTCAAATATTATAATCAATACTAGTTTAAATTAATTATAATTTAAGATTGACTCCAAATAATTGTTCTGCTATATTTGGAACATAGGTTTTAAAAGACACGTTAAAGGTGTCTTAAAATAATTTATAGTAATGGAGGGATTTTACATGCCAGAACGTATGGTAGGTAAGCAAGCACCACGCTTTGAAATGGACGCAGTATTAGCAAATAAGGAATTCGGAAAAGTAAGCCTTGAAGAAAACATGAAAAACGACAAGTGGACAGTTCTCTTCTTCTATCCAATGGATTTCACATTTGTGTGCCCAACTGAAATTACAGCAATGTCTGATCGTTACGATGAGTTCGAAGACTTAGATGCTGAAGTAATCGGTGTTTCAACTGACACGATTCATACACACCTTGCCTGGATCAAAACGGACCGCAAGGAGAATGGACTTGGCGATCTTAAGTATCCATTAGCAGCAGACACTAACCATGTAGTTTCACGTGAGTATGGCGTATTAATTGAAGAAGAAGGCGTTGCTCTACGCGGATTATACATTATCAGCCC
>DMSR01000255.1 GCA_003457145.1 Bacillus sp. (in: firmicutes) | reverse complement strand
TGCACATGGGAACAGAACCAGGAAATATCATTATGAAAAACCTAAATGATGAAGATAAAGAAGCAACAATTGAAAACATGGAAAAGCTTATGATATTGAATATCGCGAGAAGGCTTGAAAGCATTGTAAATAACTTTGAGGAATACGATACTTCAAAGAAACTCCTCGCAAAGGGCTTTGCTACATATCGAGCATTGTCACCAAAAGTTGAGGCGAGCAACCCTGACATCGACAAGAAAATAAAGGCGGATTTCGATGCTGCACTTGAATCGCTTGGAAATCCTGGATTGTTTGGAGTTGGCAAGAAGCCATCAGACAAGGAGGCCTTTCAGGACAGCAAAGAAGAAATCCTCCAGGCATTACAGACAGAATTTGATATGCCGAGCCTAGAGGTTGGACACTTCACTGATACCGTAGAAGAAGAGGATTCTGGTAAAAAAGACTGGACTGATTTATCCAACATCCGCAACTGGATTCCATTGATTTTGATCGTCACAGTCATTGCAGCAGTAATAATTATTGGCATTAGAAAAAGAAGAGCATAAATAGATCATAACCACCTGGAGAGGGGATAAGCTGCTATGGAGATCCAAGCATTGTTGATTACATTTCGTGAAGTGTTGGAAGCGTTATTAATCATCGGAATCATTACGACTTACTTAAAGAGGATGGACCATTCAAAGTACACAAAATTTGTCTGGCTGGGTGCAGGTCTTGCAGTCCTGGCAAGTATTGGGGTCGCAATCCTGTTCCAGGTCGTTTTCACAGGCTTTGCCGCGATGGGCAGCGAGATTTACTTGAAAATTGGCATAATGGTTGTATCGACCTTGTTATTGACACAGATGGTATTTTGGATGGCCAGTCACAGTAAGAACCTGAAGGGTGAAATGGAAGGTAAAATGAACAAATTCATTTCTACCGGTAATATTATTGGAATGGTCATCCACTCCTTCCTTGTTGTGCTGCGTGAAGGCATCGAAACAGTGTTTTTCTTCGCAGCGATCACCGGAGGGAATATCGGCGCTGCGATGCAGGGCTGGGGAGCTATTACAGGTACATTGATTGCAATAGCGGTTTCATACATGTTCTTTAAAGGAACAATGCGCGTACCACTTAAGACTTTCTTTAAAGTAACAGGAGCGTTTATCATCTTGATTTCCGCTGGTTTGCTTGTACAGGCAATTTCAATGATGCAGGACATCAATTTGATCGGCAGTGTAATGTACCATGTCTATGATATAACTTGGCTGCTGCCAGAGCATCCTATTGATTACGCACATTATCTCCGTGACACAGGAGTCGCTCCGCTGTTATCAGGGGATATCGGGATTTTCCTGAAGGCGCTGTTTGGTTACTCATCCATGCCATCCATTGAGGAAATTATCGCCTATCTCGGATACTTTGCAGGAATCTATTTGCTGACATCAACACGCAGTACGAAAACAGAACAATCTGCAGAAAATAAACAAGTAAATGTATTGAATCCGCAAATGAAATGAGGTTTTTCTTCTAAGTCGCACTAATGACTCTTATCATTAGGTAACCTTACGAAAGAATAGGAAGCTACTTCTAGTTCAAGAAGATTCAATCATGTCAGATCAGCCATAATTATAACAGACTCCTCTCTCCAGAAAAGTACAGGGACATTCCTTGTACTTTTTTCTTGAATTAGAAAGAAAGAGATTAACTGATAATGAAATGCACTATAACGTTAGTTGGTGAACGTATTGAATTTCAAAGCTGATTATAAAACAATGAACGGGGCTGCGGTATTGACAGCTAGCATCGGAGCAGTCCTTTATGTCCTTGCTGCACAGTTAGGTTCTCTTAATCCTTTTGTCTCATCCTGGGATCAGGTGGATTTTGCTTTGGCGCTTGATAGATTCGATTTAAGAGCAATGCAGCCTCATTTTCCTGGTTATCCATATTTTATATTGGGAGGATTGTTTGCAAGGGCAGTTATTAATGATCCCGGCCAGTCATTAGTCTTTTTTAATATTGTTTTTTACTTGAGTGCAGTGGTCCCTGTTTATTTGCTTGCGCATAGATTAGTACCTAAGCTTAGTGCAGTGGCAGTTACAGCGGCAGTTTATACAGCCAGCTACCCTTTACTAATAGTAAATCAGCCTATGTCTGAAGGTGCAGCACTTGCAGCTTTTTGGTGGTACCTCTGGAGCCTCTCTGCAGCAAAAGAAAGGCAGTCTGGCAAATGGATCGTACTCACGCTTTTTCTGTTCAGTGTTCTTATGGGAATTAGGCTTAGTTATATTGCAGCAGGAATCGGACTTTTATATCTTTTATTTGAAAAATGGAGAAAGAATCAAATCTCTCTCCCAGGAATCGTTAGTTACTTGTTGATTGGTATAGGCTTTCAGCTTATTTGGGTGGGTGCTCTCATCATTACAGAGGGCGGCATTGCAAATTTTTTCGAGCTGGCCTTTGGGTTCACGGGGGGCCACTTCCAGGAGTGGGGCGGTACGGCAGCATCGAGTGACCTATCAATTTTTTCAAGAATAAACATCTTTTTATTTACCAACATTTTTTGGTGGGGAATATTTTCAAGAACACCTGTTTTGATGGTAATATATATTGTTATCGGCATACTTTTATTTGTTTCCGCAAATAAAAGCAAACAGTTTAAGAATCCTGCTTTTACTTTGATAGCTTTGATGCTGGCGGCATACGGCTCATGGGCCCTGTTCGCCCAGAACATTGACAAGCCGAGGCATATCCTTCCAGTCGCATTGTTACTCTTGTTTATGACTCTGACCTTTGTTCTTCAGTGGAATAAAGGGAAGAATGGAATCTGGCTGGTCATGTTACTTATTATCGTACAGGCTTTCACCTCAGCGAATCTTATACGAGCCCAGGCCAATGATAGGCCAGCAGTATATCAGCTGGCAAGATTTATGGATCAACAGCTGGAGGGGTTTGTCTTATATACATGGGAAGAAACTAGGGTATTGGAATATATACAGGTGCCATTTCCGCATAAAAGGGTGTATTCCTACAGTGTATTTCATCATGACCAAGCCTTCTACGAAGGAAAGACCATTTATTTAACAGACCGTGTTGTGGAAGGCTTTCGTTCGCAAGGCATCAAGCTAGAGGGGAATATAGAAAAAGTAAAGGCTTTTCATTCTGGTAAAATTTTTGATCCAGTCTATCATGAAATTACTTTATATAAATGGACACCGTAACAGGGGGTAAAATGGATGAATGATCAAATGAAAAATAAGTTGGCTCTACTCCCAGCACAGCCAGGATGTTATTTAATGAAGGACCGCCAGGGAACGATCATTTATGTTGGTAAAGCGAAAATTTTGAAAAACAGGGTACGCTCCTATTTTACAGGCTCACATGATGGTAAGACTTTGCGTCTTGTTAATGAAATCGTTGATTTTGAGTATATCGTTACATCCTCCGATATGGAGGCACTAATTCTCGAGTTGAACATGATCAAGAAATATGATCCCAAGTACAATATCATGCTTAAGGATGATAAAAGTTATCCATTTATCAAACTGACCGCGGAACGACATCCAAAGCTGGTCATCACACGCAAGGTTAAAAAAGANNATATCCGAATGTCCAGGCAGCCAATGAGACGAAGAAGCTGCTGGACAGGATTTATCCGCTCAGAAAGTGCTCGACACTTCCAGATCGTGTCTGCCTTTATTACCACATGGGCCAGTGCCTTGCTCCTTGTGTAAAAGATGTGAGCAAGGAAGAGTACAAGAAGATTGTAGATGAAATCGCACGTTTCCTTAATGGCGGCTTCAAGGATATAAAAGTAGACCTTACAGCAAAAATGGCTGCGGCAGCTGAAGAACTTGATTTTGAAAGAGCAAAAGAATTCCGCGACAAGATTGTCCATATAGAAGCAACGATGGAAAAGCAGAAGATGACAACAACTGACTTTACTGATCGCGATGTGTTTGGCTA
>DMSR01000092.1 GCA_003457145.1 Bacillus sp. (in: firmicutes) | reverse complement strand
CTCTTCTGCCAGGAACCCTTTTGTCTGGGTCACAAAAGGGTTCCTGGCAGAAGAGTTTAGGGAGAAGCTTGGCAACCGCATATATGGCTGTGATACTTGCCAGACAGTATGCCCGGTGAACAAAGGGAAGGATTTTCACTTCCATCTTGAAATGGAACCAGATCCGGAAATTGCAAAACCACTTTTAAAGCCGCTTTTAAGAATGGGAAACCGGGAATTTAAAGAGAAGTTTGGCCATGTCTCTGGGTCATGGAGAGGGAAGAAGCCGATTCAGCGCAACGCCATTATTGCACTTGCCCATTATAGAGATGAAACAGCCATTCCAGAATTGATCAGCGTAATGAAGGAAGATCCCCGCCCAGTACTCAGGGGCACAGCCGCCTGGGCTATTGGTAAAATTAGTGCTCCTGAATCCCTATCTGCTCTGAATGAAGCAGCAGAATCAGAAAAGGATGAAGAAGTATTAAAAGAAATAGGAAAAGGCTTGGGTTTTTTAGAGCAATCAAAGAAAGCCAATATGAATATTTAACGGAGAATGGATTTTGTATCAATCCATTCTTTTTTTTGTATTCGTTCGTATAAGTCGGAGTAATAAGAAATGAAAATTACTAGCTGCAGAATTCCATAATTCAAAGACACTTTCATTTGCTCTTCTTGCAAAGTTGTAAAAACATACCTTAAAACAAAGGTCGACTCATAAATATGAATGATGAAGGGAGAGATGAATGTGCGTGAACAACTGCAGGAGTTACTTGATCAACGTGTCCTTCAAATAGTCTCGATGCCCCGTAATCAGTTGCATGAGTGTCCTGAAATCGAGAAGAAAAAGCAAAGCTGTTCAAATAGGTCTGCTGAAATTGTAAAAGCGAAAGCGCAGGGGAGGATTGAAAGCAAGGTAGAGGAGGAGGACACAGAAAAGGTTTTTTATTCTGTTCACCTTCAATATTTAATTAAGCAGAAGGGACAGTTTTACATGGAAGAGGAGGTAGAGAAGAGGCAGGCTGAATTTTATAACGGAATCCTCATAAAGGATGAGAAACTAAACGAATACGAAATGGCTGAGAAGTTTGCGGGGCCTACGCCAGTTGAGATTGATGATGCTATTGAAGTAAGAAGTGGCTACCAATACAATCGTCTTAAGGCAGTTCAATATGCCGAAAGATGGTGGAATGATTATAATCCTGCCTACAAAAAGTTTGAGGTAGACTGTACAAACTATATTTCACAGTGTCTTCATGCAGGGGGAGCACCGATGAGAGGTTATCCCAACCGGAATAGGGGCTGGTGGATGCAAGGTAATAACTGGAGCTTCAGCTGGTCTGTAGCCAATTCGATGCGATGGTACCTTCCAGGGTCGAAATTTGGATTGAGGGCCAGGGAGGAATCAAGTGCAGATAAGCTCCAGCTGGGAGATGTCATATGTTATGATTTCCAGGGAGATGGACGCTTTGATCATACGACCATCGTTACAGGTCATGATGCCAATCGCATGCCATTGGTCAATGCACATACGACAAACAGTCGCCTAAGATACTGGGCCTACGAAGATTCCACAGCCTATACACCAAACATAAAGTATAAATTTTTTACAATAAGCGATGACTAGCAAAACTGATTTGTCTTGGCAATCTGTAGTGGTATAATAGCAGGTAGAGTTTGAATTAGAGGTGAAAATCATGGCACTACATGTTGTTTTATACCAGCCGCTGATTCCAGCAAATACAGGCAATATTGCCCGTACATGTGCAGGTACGGATACAGCCCTTCACTTAATCAGGCCATTGGGGTTTTCGACAGATGATAAAGCATTGAAGAGGGCAGGGTTGGATTATTGGGAGCACGTAAAGATTCATTATTATGATTCGCTTGATGATTTTTTTGAAAAAAATCAGGGCAGTGAATTTTTCTATGTGACGAAGTTCGGTGAGAAGGCACATTCTGATTTTGATTACAGTTCTGCTGAGAAGGAGTTTTTCTTTATTTTTGGGCGAGAAACAACTGGTCTTCCAAAAGATTTGATCGAAGAAAATATTGATAGATGCCTCAGACTTCCGATGAATCAAAACATTCGTTCACTGAATCTGTCGAATACCGCTGCAATTTTAATATATGAAGCACTGCGGCAGCAGGATTATCGTGATTTGAGATAATATGGAGGAGACCCGGATGAGGGTCTCCTTTTTGACAAGGAAATGAATCTAGGTATGTGGGAGCTGAAATAATGAACCAAATAATTGAAACCATTCTCAACCATCGGTCGGTCAGAAGCTTCAAGGACAAGCCTCTCGCAATGGAACAAGTGGAAGCAATCGTGCAAAGCGCCCAGGCGGCGTCCACCTCTAGCTTCATACAGGCTTATACGATCATTGGGATTACTGATAAAAAAAAGAAGCAGAGGCTTGCAGAAATTGCAGGGAATCAGTCCTATGTGGCAGAAAATGGTCACTTCTTTGTGTTTTGTGCGGATCTTAACCGGCATAAGATTATTGGTGAAATGGAATGTGCTGAGATAGAGACTTCCATCGAAAGCACTGAAAAGTTCATGGTAACGCTAATTGATGCAGCTCTTTCTGCACAGAATGCTGCTATCGCTGCCGAATCAATGGATCTTGGGGTTTGCTATATTGGTGGAATCAGGAATGATCTCGATGGAGTAAAAGAGCTTTTAAAGACCCCTGAATATGTGGTTCCTCTATTTGGGCTGGCAGTGGGTTATCCTGACCAGGAAACCGATTTGAAGCCAAGGCTGCCCTTGAAACATATCTACATGGAAAATGAATATGAGCAGGATAAAATCCGGTATGTAGATCAATTAAAAGAATACAATCAAATTATTGCAGATTATTATCGAGAAAGAACGGATGGAAAACGAGATGACACCTGGACAGGACAAATGGCAAAGATGCTTAGCCGGAAGTCAAGATTGTACATGAAGGAGTTCATCGAAAAGCAAAAGCTAAACTTAAAATAAAAAAACTGCCATTAAATGGCAGTTTTTTTATTTTACTTTTTATTGATCCCCGGCTTATCATCGTAGCCTGAAGTAAAAATTGCAGATAGAAATGTAATGGTAACGCCTAGTATTAAAAGAAGTTTCATTTATGTAAGCCCCCTTTGTTATCAATTTGTCCATAGAAACTATTATAGCCTATTTATCAGAAACTGTGAAGGAATGGCCAGTTTTTTTATCCTGGGCAGTAAAAAAGGACAATCCCTGCTGTATCACTTACGCATGTTCAAATTGTTTGCTGCATAGAGTATATTAATCGTCTCTGATAACGCTACATGGGGAGGTCCATATGGATATTTTAAAAAAGATTGAATTGCATCGACAGGATGAAGAGAAGCTGAAATGGGAAGGGACGTTCAGGGAATACCTGGAAATTGTGAAGGAAAAGCCATGGGTTGCTCAATCGGCACATTCGCGTGTATATAATATGATTAAAGATTCTGGCATTGAGAAGGTAAAAGGAAAGAATCATTACTCGTTCTTTAATGCCCAGCTATATGGTCTTGAGGAAGCATTGGAGAGACTTGTCGAGGAATACTTCCATCCAGCTGCGAAAAGACTTGATGTCAGGAAGAGGATTCTTCTTTTGATGGGTCCGGTGAGCGGCGGGAAGTCCACCCTCGTGACGATGCTGAAAAGGGGACTTGAGGCATATTCCCTTACAGAAAGAGGAGCAATTTATGCGATTAAAGGATGCCCGATGCATGAAGATCCGCTTCATATGATTCCGCAGCATCTACGTAAGGATTTCTTTGATGAATATGGAATAAGGATAGAAGGGAACCTGTCCCCGCTTAATTTAATGAGACTTGAACAAGATTATGGCGGAAGAATTGAAGATGTCGTGGTTGAGAGAATCTTCTTCTCGGAAGATAGGAGAACTGGAATTGGTACCTTCAGCCCGTCAGATCCTAAATCGCAGGACATCGCCGACTTGACCGGAAGCATCGACTTTTCTACCATTGCTGAATTTGGTTCTGAATCAGATCCTCGGGCATACCGTTTTGATGGGGAATTGAACAAGGCGAATCGGGGGATGATGGAGTTTCAGGAAATGCTGAAGTGTGATGAGAAATTCCTCTGGCATTTGCTGAGTTTGACACAGGAAGGCAATTTTAAAGCAGGAAGATTCGCACTGATCAGTGCTGATGAGCTTATCGTGGCTCATACGAATGAGACCGAATACCGCTCGTTCATCTCGAATAAAAAGAATGAGGCACTTCATTCACGGATCATTGTTATGCCAATACCTTACAATTTAAAGGTTTCAGAAGAAGAAAAAATCTACTATAAAATGATCAGGGAAAGCGATGTTAACGATGTCCATATTGCTCCGCATACTTTAAGGGTGGCTGCGATGTTCTCCATTCTTACTCGCCTGAAGGACCCGAAAAAAGGTGATATCGACCTGATAAAGAAAATGAGACTGTATGATGGAGAAACGGTCGAAGGCTTCAATAGCGCAGATGTGGAAGAGTTGAAGAAAGAACATCAGGATGAAGGAATGAGCGGAATAGACCCTCGTTATGTCATCAATCGAATTTCTTCAACGATTATCAGGAAAGAAATTAAGACAATTAATGCTCTTGATGTATTAAGGTCGCTTAAGGAAGGCCTTGACCAGCACCCTTCAATTACTTCCGAATTAAGGGACCGATACCTGAATTTCATTTCAGTTGCTCGTAAAGAGTATGATGATATTGCCAAAAAAGAGGTTCAAAAGGCATTCGTTTATTCATATGAAGAATCAGCCAAGACACTTATGGATAATTATCTAGATAACGTTGAAGCTTATGCGAATAAAGCGAGAATGCGTGACCCTCTCACTGGGGAGGAAATTAATCCTGATGAAAAGCTTATGCGTGGCATTGAGGAGCAAATCGGCATCTCTGAAAATGCGAAAAAAGCTTTCCGTGAAGAAATCTTGATCAGGATTTCTGCCTTTGCACGAAAAGGCAAGCGGTTTGATTACAACTCTCATGACCGCCTGCGTGAAGCAATCCAGAAAAAGCTGTTTGCTGATCTTAAGGATATTGTCAAAATCACGACTTCAACTAAAACTCCCGATGAGCTGCAGCTGAAGAAGATCAACAATGTAGTCGCAAGGCTGATTGACGAGCATGGATATAACTCCACTTCTGCAAACGAATTGCTGCGTTATGTGGGAAGCCTGTTAAATAGATAGAAATCAGAAGGGGGCTGCTAAAGCTATGCAGCTCCCTTTTTAGTTTAACAATGACAAATAGAGGGAATAGTACAGGCAAGAGGTGATTAGAGTGAGCAAAAATGAATTGCCGAAAGACTATGTCCCTAAAAATAGTTCCATGGCTCGAAATGAAGAGGAAATCAAGAATCTCGGGAAACAAATGGAGCATCGACGTACTGGTGAGGTACTGAAGGAAGAGTATGATAAAGTACCAGATCCGATACAATATGATAAGAATAATGAGTAGCCTTCGCTGATAAGCGAAGGTTATTTTTTTCTGTTTACCAATAAAACTATCATTCTAGTCTCATATTGGCAGGCCCTCGTTAATAGTATAGAAGTGTAGAATATTTAAGCGAGAGGGGTACGCCAGTTGAGAACTAAGTGGACTTATATCTTATTCATTTTAGCATTTATTTATATTTTAAAAGAGGGACAGGCCCTTGCGATAACAATTGATAACACGAAAAGTGGAGGTACGATGAACAAAGAAGAATTAATTTTTCCCGCAGATATCCGTTTTGTTGAGGGTGGGGAATCCTATATACCTATATGGAGATTTGCAAAGGCTTCGGATACCGGAGTTCTAAGTGACCCAAAAGCGAGGACAGTAAGGATCATGAAAAAGGACAGTTGGATTGAATTTAAAGGTGAAAGTGATGAGGTATATACAGCCGAGGGCGGAAAGCTTACAGGCAGGGTGATTTATAAAAATGAGAATATTTATGTACCGGTTGAAGTGGCCGGTGATTATTTTGGCTATAATATTAGATTTACTGCAGAAGAAAATAGGGCTAATGCTCGGTTTCAAGACGAGTACGAGTACGATGGGTTTCCGACACCAGTCCGAAAAGAGAAAAGTCCAGCTGAAAATGCTCAACAGGTATCAGCACTTAAAAAAACGGAATCAAACTTTGAAGCTTCAGGAAAAGATTCTGCTTTAATCACTGCTGCAAGTCGTCCTGGAAAGAACCCCATAAAGCATGTGAATGGAAAGAAAACTGTATATTTAACCTTCGATGACGGACCAACAGAGAATACTCCAGAAATTCTTGATATCCTGAAACTAAAGCAGGCCAAGGCAACCTTCTTCATGATTGAGCCACAAATGAAGCAATATAGTGATCAGGTTAAACGTTTAGTAAAGGAAGGCCACTATCCAGCTTTGCATAGTGTTACCCATGATAAAGGAAAGCTTTATGGAGGAAACCCTAATAATCTCTCTGCGGAAATGGAACAAACAAGGAAGACACTGCTTGAGATAACAGGAGTGAATTCTTATCTGACGAGAGTTCCTTATGGCAGTAAGCCATTTATGAAGGATGAATTCCGCAATGGACTAGTGGCTGGCGGATTTAAAATGTGGGACTGGAATATAGATACAATGGATTGGAAATATCAGAGGTCAAACCCCCAGAGGATCCTTAAAGCAGTGATTGAGGGTGTGAAAGCTAATGAAGGTACGGATGAGCCACTAGTAGTACTCATGCATGTCAACAGTGGAACCGCTTCGGTGCTGCCGGAAATTATTGATTTTCTTCAAAAGCAAGGATATAGCTGTGAAGCATATGATCCAGAATTTCATTTTCAGATGAATTTCTGGAAGGACAACAGGCTTTAAGCGGCTGAATTAGAAAATAGGCTTGTCCTTAAAAGCGGGAATTAATAAATTGTCGAAATTATTTGTAAATTATTTTCACCTCCTGCATAAGATAGAGTAATTACAGTTCCCTTTTCACTTTTAGCCATCGGGATATTGTATGACAGTTGAGTGAATTGTGTTACAGTCAACAGAATATCTAAAAGGAGGGGTTGAAAATGACCGAAGAGAGTAGTCACCAGATCGTGATTTCCCAGGAAGATTGGTCCCTCCACCGCAAAGGACATGATGACCAGCAGCGCCATCAGGAAAAGGTGCAGGAAGCAATCCGCAATAATTTGCCAGATTTAATTACAGAGGAAAACATTGTCATGTCCAACGGCAGGGATGTCGTAAAGATACCGATAAGGTCATTGGATGAGTACAAGATCCGCTATAACTATGATAAAAACAAGCATGTTGGCCAAGGGAATGGCGACAGCAAAATTGGCGATGTTGTCGCACGCGACGGTTCCGGACAGAAGGGTCCGGGAAAAGGGCAGGGTGCGGGTGACCAGGCGGGCGAAGATTATTATGAAGCAGAAGTCTCTATGATGGAGATAGAAGAAGCGTTATTTAAAGAATTGGAGTTGCCAAACCTCAAGCGTAAGGAACAGCAAGAGCATTTAGTAGAAAACATTGAGTTTAATGATATCAGAAAGACTGGGCTTATGGGCAATATAGATAAAAAAAGGACGATGATGTCTGCGTATAAGCGGAACGCTATGACTGGGAAGCCAGCATTTCATCCAATATATAAGGAGGACCTTAAATTCAAGACCTGGAATGAAGTGGTAAAGCCAGATTCGAAGGCTGTCGTTCTTGCAATGATGGACACGAGCGGATCAATGGGATTATGGGAGAAATATATGGCACGCAGCTTTTTCTTCTGGATGACCCGTTTCCTTCGTTCCAAATATGAAACCGTTGAAATTGAATTCATCGCCCACCATACTGAAGCTAAGGTAGTGTCAGAGGAAGACTTTTTCTCAAAAGGGGAAAGCGGTGGTACGATCTGTTCATCCGCATACCGGAAAGCATTGGAATTGATTGATGATAAGTACAGTCCAAATAAGTTCAATATTTACCCATTCCATTTCTCCGATGGCGATAACCTGACCTCCGACAATGCCCGCTGCGTAAAATTAGTTGAAGAGCTGATGAAGGTCTCCAATATGTTTGGCTATGGAGAAGTCAATCAGTACAACCGCCACTCGACCCTTATGTCCGCATATAAAAACATTAAAGATGAAAACTTCCGTTACTTTATCCTCAAGCAAAAAGCCGACGTATTCCATGCGATGAAGAGCTTTTTCAAACAGGAAGAAAAAAAGCTGTATGCATGACCCAAAACCGGCAGGCCTGGAGCCTTCCGGTTTTTTTGAGCTATAAGTTTAGTAATCTTTTGTCCGTTTCTTTCCCTCTTTGGCGGGTAGAGGATAAATATATCTTATTTGTTGCTGTGTTGGAGGGATGAGGAATGGAGTTTGATTCTATTTTACTTGCATTTGTTTTAATAGGTGCATTGCTTGCTTTTGCAAAGTTTCTAAGAATGAAGATTAAATTTTTCCAAAAATATTTTATTCCTACTTCGCTTATTGCCGGTTTAATTGGTTTGCTTCTTAGTGAAGATGTATTAGGGAGGTTTGCTTCTTTTTTGGACATGCAGGTCTTAACTTCAGGAATCTATCCTGAAAAAGTAAGAGACGTAATGATTGACCTTCCTGAAATCGGGATTACAATCATTTTTGCGTCGCTGTTCCTGGGCAAAAAGATACCTGGAGT
>DMSR01000254.1 GCA_003457145.1 Bacillus sp. (in: firmicutes) | reverse complement strand
CGGGCTTGTACGCGAAGGACAATGGGACTATGAGCGTGTAACCTATGACCGTAAGTTTGAACTTAAAGAAGGTACATACTATCTGCGGGTCCAAGGCCACATTCACGAAGGTGATGTTGGAGCACATAAAGCAATCATCCAGCTAATGACTCCATTGCTTGGCAAGCATTATTACCCTCATGGAGTTGAGTATGGCGAAGGCGAGCATTTCCCGAAAGCCCTTGTGAGCCAGTGTGAAAATCTGCTCAATGAAGTGAAAGCAGAAGTTGAGAAGTTTGCATTGTAGTAAGCTGTACTCAAATAGAAAGAGCTAAAAAGACGCATCTGAATGCGTCTTTTTTTACATAGCCCTGTTTAAGCCCAGTGTAGCCTTCTACATAAGCTGAATATCGGTAATGATTACATTGACTTTATCTGTCTTAAACGTTGTAAACAAAAAAATTTCTTCTATTATTTTATACTGAAGTTCCAGTGCATTCTTAAAAATAGAAGAATGTCCCACCTTTGCGCTAACATGTAATATAATATTTATAGTCCCTTCGTCCAGTTCGACGATTACCCCATTATCAGAAAAACATTGTTTTCTAAGGGAGGAAAGCATTGTTTTCTTGCTGGTACCTGACTGGCTGAATAAAATGTTATCGTGGATATTGGCATGAACAATCGCGCAGACGGCACTGCATACTTCCTTTATAAATGGATGTATGGTGTTTCCAGAATTCTTCATAGCCCCACCCCTAATTACAAAATAATGGCGCAAAACGTTGATTTTTGTTGTTTCTTATATTAAATGCGTAATATAATTTAATTGTTAATGAAATTTTTAAGAATGGCTCTTTTCGTAAAATAAATTGTGGCTTTAGAATAAACTGAATTTACAACTATCAGCTTTACCTTCTTTCTGTTAAAACAAGATAGGGTGAATAACAATATTCCCAGTCATAAACAACCAACTTTGTGAAAACAGTCTATATCGAGGAATATACTCTATATGGGTATAGGAAGGAGTCCCCATTGTCCGGTATCTTTACAAAGCGAATATTGCTTATTACATTCATCACCATCCTTGCTGCAGCTATATTGTATATCATCTTGCCGGTATCAATCCCACTGATCGCTGCCTTGATTACCGCCCTCTTTCTTGAACCTGCTGTTGTTTATCTACAGCAAAAATTGAAATTAGGACGCCATCTCTCGGTTCTGGGAATATTCCTTCTGTTCGTCTTGTTAATCGGAATTTCTGGTTATTTTCTAACCACTACGGCAATAACCGAGGCGATAGAAGTGATTGAGAATACACCCGTATATATAAATGAAATAACAAACGCCTGGTATAAGGCAGAAAGTCGTTTTATTGAGGCGGCCAGCGACCTTCCGAGAGAGGTAGTTACAGAGATCAGTGACCGAACAGAGGAGTTTCTTAATAAGCTAACACACGATATGACTGCCTTTATTAACATTAATAATCTGAAGGCATTGCTGACTAATATTCCGAACTTCCTCGTCAGCTTCCTTGTCTATTTAATTGCGCTTTTCTTGTTCTTACTAGAATTGCCTTCGTTAAGAAAAGGTGTTTACAGTCATTTAACAGAAAAAACTGCAGATAAGGTCAATTTCATGACATCCAGACTTTCGTATGTTGTCTTTGGATTTTTAAAAGCTCAATTCCTAGTGAGTGTGCTGATTTTTATTGTTGCGCTGATTGGCTTGCTTTTCATAGCTCCTGAATATGCAATTGTCATGTCTGCAATCATTTGGGTAATTGATTTTGTCCCTCTAATTGGCTCAATTGTCATATTGGCACCATGGTCAATCTTTCATCTCGTGACAGGGAATATTGCCTTGGGTACTCCGCTCGCTATATTAGCCGTCATTCTGCTGATTATAAGACGGACTGTGGAGCCAAAGGTGATGGGAAGCCATATTGGACTTTCCCCTCTTTCTACATTAATTGCTATGTACCTTGGTCTTAAGCTATTCGGAATCCTCGGTTTCGTCATAGGGCCCCTTATCTTAATCGGGTTCAATTCGGCTAAAGAGGCTGGAATCATAAAAATGAAATTTAAAATATAAAATAACCCGGACGATCGCCGTCCGGGTTATTTTTAAAGTTGTTTTCGAAGACTTTATGGATTAAAAAGCTGCCTCAAAAAAAGTCATAGAAAAACGGCTTAAACGGGGGGATTTTCTTTTCCAGTTCCACTACTTCTGCATAATCTCCTTTGATTTGTTCAAGATTATATAAATCCAGTGGGCGCTTATAGCCAAATAACATAGCGGTTAGCGCGTTTACGTCTAAAAATAGTCCCCTTCTTGGCGGCTGGACACATGAGCTTCCTTCTTTTGGAGGATAGACAATAACTTCTCTCTGGTTAATCTGATATGTCCCAGCATTCCACGGGGCATATTCATCATTAATATGTAAAAATATATTTGCCTCAGTTAGGATAAAGGGAAAGGTTTTTAAGGCTTCCTCTGCATTTACGATTCTTCCCATAAAGTAAGGTGTTATTTCTGTTTTCACTTGAGGCTCAGCCAGAAAATAAGGAAATGGGTCATATATGGATAGAGCCAATTCAACACGCTCTACCATAGAATCATGCTGACATATAAAATTCCACAAGCCAATTCTTGCATCGTGATCAAGGGGTACATACTCCTTGACCTTCATCACATTATCCTTTATTTCATATAAAAGATACCCTGATGCTTTGCCCTCTGCATTAGAGTAAACAGCAGCTGTATGTGAACCATATATGAAGGATAACCATCCAAANNTTTGGATGGTTATCCTTCATATATCTTTTAATGGACCCTGCTGGCTTACCAACAAATTTCAGGTCCTTTTTCCCGATTTGCACCTTTTTAAAGTCAGATACAATTTCCCAGCCGTATTTTCTATAAAAGTCGATTTTAAATGGATGAAGAAAGGAGACAATATTGCCAGTATTCTTTAATTCTACTAATGCTCTTTTTATTAAAGTGTTCACATAACCTTTTCTCCGATGCTCAGGATATGTGGCTACACCCGCAATTCCGCCCATTTTCCAACTCAACTTGCCGAGGTTAACGCTTAACGATAATATATGCAATTTTGCGGCCAGCTCATCTTCCTCAAAAATACCGAGCAGCCTGTGTTTCTTTAGCAATTCAAACCGCTTTGGCATGTCCACATCAGGCACTTGATATTGAAAGGCATACATCGAAAGTTTCATTGATTGTAGATAGTCTTTCTCAGTTAAAACTTTAATTTCCAAATTAATCTTCCCCCTTTATTCCTTCTATAACTTCGTTTCATTTACGTGAAACTCCTTTTTATAGAGATTATTCTCCCCGCTATGTGGAATTGTAATGAATGTCCTTTAGTATAATTCCAACAAGAGATTAACAGAAAAAGCATTGCAAATATGCAATACTCAGACTGTAGACAAACTCGATGAAAATCGTGTTTGTTTACAGTCTTTTTGGTTGGTGGTGGAATGGGGGCTGTTGATTTCCGTTCCAGGCG
>DMSR01000400.1 GCA_003457145.1 Bacillus sp. (in: firmicutes) | reverse complement strand
ATGGCTGCTTTTGGAGCAAAATGCTGAAGATTCCCAGTCAGCCGGTCATCGAACCTTGCCCCAATATTGATTAACAGGTCACATTGATAAAGTGCCATATTGGCGGTATAGCAGCCATGCATCCCTGCCATCCCTAAGAATAAATCGTGCCCTGCCGGAAAGCCTCCCAGTCCTAAAAGTGTGTGAACCACATGGATTTTTTGCTGTTCCGCGTATTCTTTTAATAAAGCTGAAGCTTTGGCATGCAGCACTCCGGCTCCCGCAAGAATAACGGGCCGTTTCGCCCGGCTAACAGCATCAGCCAGCTTCCTTACTTGAAGAAAATTTGGTTCGATCGTTGGCTGGTAGCCCGGCAGAGAAATCTCCTGCTCCGGCGGCTCTACCGAGACAGCTGCTGCAAGATCCTTCGGAAAATCTATTACCACAGGCCCAGGTCTTCCGCTTGTCGCGATATAAAAGGCTTCTTTGATANNGGGGTAGTGATTCCGAGTATATCAGCCTCCTGAAAAGCATCCGTCCCGATTACCCCTGTTGCTACCTGGCCTGTGAAAATTACCAGCGGGAGGGAATCCATCATCGCATCCGCAATGCCTGTAATGATATTCGTTGCCCCTGGACCCGAAGTGGCAATTACTACCCCAGGTTTGCCGCTTATTCTTGCGTAACCCTCTGCCGCGTGTATTCCGCCTTGCTCATGCCGTGGAAGGATATGCAGAATTTTCGAATCGTACAGTTTGTCATAAATCGGAAGAACCGCTCCTCCCGGATAGCCAAATATGACTTCGACGTTTTCCTTCTCCAACGCTCTTATCAGCAAATCTGCACCGCTTATCTCACTCGTTATAGCCTTCGNNAAGGGATGGAATAGGCTTTATCTCACTCGTTATAGCCTTCGTTTCCTTCAAGGCAGCTTCTTGCAACATTGATCTGACCTCCTGTTCTAATTCAAAATAAAAAAGCCTATTCCATCTCCAAATGCCTGGCTTTGCCAGACAAAGGGATGGAATAGGCTTTATCTCCTGTTCCACGGTACCACCCTTATTCACGCAAACAATGCGTGCACTTATGGCAGCTTTGCTGCCAGTTTTGATAACGAGTGTATTGAACACTCGACCAGTTTTACTAGGAAGTCCTTTCAAACTGGCGCTCCAGGGTGAGTTCACTTCTCGCGGCATCACCGGTTCTCAGCAGCCCGGCTCTCTGTGCACGCTTTTCGCGAAAAATTACTTGTCCCCGTCTTCGCTTTTTCTTTATAGGTATTTTTTTATATTTTTCGCTTGCCGTTATGAATCCGCAGATTTTCCAAGGACTCAATCGCTCTTCTTTCCTTCTTAACCGACTCGGTGTGCAGTCCTTTCAGGGTAAACTTGAATCCCTTCTGCAACTACTCTCGCACGGAATTCGCTTAAAATTTCCTTTGTGTGATTTCCTGGTACTCCTTCCCCTATTACTCTTCCATCTACTTTAATAACAGCTATTACTTCCGCAGCTGTTCCAGTGAGGAAAACTTCATCCGCTGTGTAGACATCATGGCGGGTAAATGGTTCCTCCTTTACCTCATAACCAAGGTTAATGGCTATATCTATTACAGCGTTTCTAGTAATACCTTCAAGAGCCCCTACATAACCTGGAGGCGTGAGGAAGGTTTTTCCTCTGACAATGAAAACATTATCAGCTGACCCTTCAGCAACATACCCCTGATCATTCAACATAAGAGCTTCACTGACATTAGCCAGATGGGCCTCAATCCTTACAAGGACATTATTCAAATAATTAAGTGATTTCACTTTCGGGCTCAATACATCAGGCCGGTTCCTTCTAGTCGCCACCGTTACGATTTCAAGGCCGCTTTCATACAATTCTTTAGGGAAAATCGAGAGCGGTTCAACGATAATGACTACATTTGCATTAGGACACTTAAACGGATCCAGTCCTAAATCTCCAACTCCCCTTGAAACGACAATACGGATATAGGCATCTCTCAACTGATTTCGTTCAACAGTTTCTACAACAAGGTCAGTGAATTCGCCCTTAGAGTGTGGCATGTTCAGCATGATTGATTTTGCAGATTGATAGAGACGGTTCATATGTTCTTCCATCCTGAAAATGTTGCCGCTGTATACCCGAATACCTTCAAAAATACCGTCTCCATACAGAAAACCATGGTCATAAACGGAAATTTTAGCATTTTCCTTAGTGACAAACTCACCGTTTAAGTAAATCCATTGATCGGGCACTAAAAACACTCCTTTAACGAATAGACGCTTTAAATTAATAAAATAAAAGTTTAAAAAAATCCAGCTTCGCCACATTGATGCCTATACAAATCTTTGATGCATGAATGTTTGCTTTCAACAAGTTTTTTTATTTGAGGATTATCTTACGCCCAAATTTCACGCTCGTCAACAGCATTTTTTAAATAATTAGATAATTTAGATTAGTTAATTTATTTGAATACGCTTACATTGTTGATATATTCACATTTATAAAAAATAAAAAAATTTTAAACGGAATGGTTTTGGTGCAGTGGATTGCTGAGAATCTTCAGGGGATAGATGTCTTATTTTTGATGAAACGGAAATCTTCTAAAAGAGAGGGTTGCTTCATAAATCCGTTTATAAGGATTCCCATTAAGCTTTTAAAGCTGATCATTGAAGAAAAACATGGGGAATGATCGGAGAGGCAGGTGACTTAATTACACTTTTATCCTTAAACCAAATCATTAGACCGTGGTTTTAAAGACAAAAAAACTCACCTGTTTAAGGTGAGTTGTACAATAAATGGTATGTAGTTCAAAATGGCGTCCCAGGAGAGATTCGAACTCCCGACCGTACGCTTAGAAGGCGTATGCTCTATCCAACTGAGCTACTGGGACAGTATGTTTTTTTAAGACAAGATTTATTATATTACCCAAACAAATAAAAGTCAATAAAAAAAACGTTTTTTTGAGGGAAGTTTTTTAAATTAACTTCCCTCTAAATATTATAGTTCTTTTATTCTCTTTTGGGAAGGGAAAATTCCTGCCTTAATTCGACCAATTCCCCCTGTCCATAGTCATAGATTTCCAAGGATGCTTTTCCTTCGTCCAACTCAAGAATGACATAGCTTCTTTCTGTACGGCTCCGCGGCAGCCTAATGCTTCCAGGATTGATGAACAGAACATCTTCAACCATCTCAACGCCAAGTAAGTGTGAATGGCCAAAGCAAACCACATCGGCCTGCATTTCCTTTGCTTTGTAAAATAAATTCACCAGTGTAGATTTCACCGAATAAAGATGGCCATGAGTAACAAGGACTTTTTTCCCATCAATCTCATGTGTATCTTGCTCAGGGAAATCGCCAAAGAAATCACAGTTCCCCTTCACCGACTTGAAGTTACAGATGCTGCCATCTGCAACTTCAAGTCGGTGAAGGGGAAC
>DMSR01000029.1 GCA_003457145.1 Bacillus sp. (in: firmicutes) | reverse complement strand
TGAAGAATGACTCCTGCATAAAGACCTTCTTTATGCAGGAGTCATTCTTCATGACCTTGGAAAAGTCTTCGAACTGTCAGGACCAATATCCACAACCTATACAGTGGAAGGCAATTTGCTTGGGCATATATCCATCATGGTCAACGAGATTGGCAAAGCTGCTGATGAATTGGGAATTGCGGGCGAGGAAGTAATCATCCTCCAGCATATGGTTCTTTCCCATCATGGGAAAGCTGAATGGGGAAGTCCAAAGCCTCCACTTATAAAAGAGGCAGAAATCCTTCATTATATCGATAATCTTGATGCTAAAATGAATATGCTGGATCGTGCGATGGCAAGGGTGAAACCTGGAGAATTTTCCGAAAGAGTGTTTGCCCTCGATAACCGTTCTTTTTACAAGCCGGTGTTCCATAAATAATAAGGCTCTTTTCAAAAACTCGGTGCTTTTTAACTACTTTGTTGTGATTTGAGAGAGCCCAAAGCCAGGAAGAGTAGTTATTAGTGAATTATGAGAAATATGCAAACATAAAAAATGAGAAGCCTTCCAGCGGCAAGGCTTTAGACTGTAGGCAAACTCGATGGAAATCTAGTTTGCCTACAGTTTTTTAGTTTTGTCTCTTTTTTCAGGACGCGGCCGCCCAGTAATTGCTCTTTTATAAGTTCCTAACGACTGATGCATTTTTTTGCTGTGAAATTATACATCATTTAGGAATATTTGAAATACAGGCTCATATTTATACTGTAAGAGTTATTTTATGGACAACCAGTTAATTGGAGGGTATGAAAAAATGGCAATTCCAATGTGGGTAATAGCAGTCGTAGCAGGAATCGTAATCAGTGCATTCATGGCGGTAAAAACAGGGAAGGAAGAACGGGAACAAGAAATGGAAAGCATCGAACGCGAGGGCGAAATTTATATGAAAAGATTGGAAAGAGAAAAGGAAAATCGAGAAAGATCATTGGAAGCATAACATAAAAAAACACTGGCACCTAGACGGAGTCAGTGTTTTTGCATTTTATTATTGTTGTGGCTGTGCTTCAGGGAACTCAAGGACACCTTTTAGGTCCTTATCCTTTACTTTAACATCAGCAGCCTTAAGTTCGCGTTCAAGTACTTCCTGGATTTTCGCAGCGTCAAGCTGAGCGAGTTTTAATTCATATTCTAACTTATCCTTCATTTTGTCGAAGGATTCTTTTTCTTTTTTCTCTGTAACTTTAATGATGTGCCAGCCATGCTGCGATTGTACTGGTTCGCTGATCTTGCCCTCTTCAAGTGCGTAAGCAGCTTCTTCGAATTCAGGAACCATTTGGCCAGGTCCGAAGAATCCTAAATCTCCTCCAGCTTCCTTAGAACCTGGATCTGTAGAGTATTCTTTTGCTAAATCTTCAAACTTAGCACCGCCCTCTAACTTCTTCTTCACTTCCTGGGCAGTTTTTTCATCTTTAACAAGTATGTGACTCGCTTTTATTTCAGGCTTGTACTCTTCATACCGCTGTTTGACTTCTTTCTCTGAAACCTTTATATCCTTTAGGGCCGCTTTTTCCAAAAGGAGTTGATCTTTAAGAACATCTTTCAATTCACTTTCATCTTTAAGCTGATTTTGCTGAAGTACCATTTCGAAGTTGTCACCAAGCTCCTCTTTTAACTCAGCAACCTTAGCTTCCACTTCTTTGTCTGTCACTTCATACTTCTCAGAAAGGACTTTCTGGTACAAAAGCTCTTGTAGAGCTTGCTCCCCGTATTTTTCCTTCATGGACTCATAAAGCTCTTCTTTAGTTATATTCCCTGCTTTCGATTCTATAACTACTTCGGAAGAACTTCCATTATCATCGTTGCATGCGCTTAATCCGATCACACCTGCTGCAACCGTGAGGGATAGTATCAATTTTTTCATGATGAACATCTCCTAAACAGAAATTTCTAGTGGGCTATTTGGAATTCCACAAACTCTACTATAACATAATTTCAAATTTGTACAAAAATATTACCGTTTTTTTAGACATCAATCAGAAGATGGGCAAACATCCATACAGTTCCAGAAGTCGCGCATAGGATAAAGAGAAGAGAAAAAAGGAGGTAATTTTTTATGAGCCAATATAATTCGGGATTTGCCTTAATCGTTGTATTGTTCATTTTGCTGATTATCGTAGGTGCTTCCTACTTATAATCAACAAAAGGCTTTGCATGCAGGATATCTGCCTATGCGTAAATGACCTTACTTGAATAAGATATTTTAACCACTTTGGAAGGAGGTGTTAATATGGGTGCAGGATACGGCGGCGGCTTTGCGTTAATTGTCGTGTTATTCATTCTGTTAATCATTGTGGGTGCAGCTTGGCTTTAATTTTTAAGCAGGATATGGGGGTGTAAGGCCTCCATATCCTTCAAAGAAGAGAGATAGATAAGCTTGGAAGGAGGAACCTATATGTCTGGAGGACACGGAGCATATGGCGGCGGCTTTGCCTTAATCGTTGTATTGTTCATTTTGTTAATTATCATCGGTGCATCTTGGCTGTAAAAAAATCAAAATAGTTAGTGAATAGTGACAAATAAAAAGCGGTGGGGGGAACCCCACCGCTTAGTTTATATAGTCACGTATACAAAATTTCAATAAAAGAAGAAATCAGCAAAATTGTAACTAAAATATTGATCGTCCGAAAAATTTTAGCATGTTTGTCTTCTGGGATTTCCTTCTGGGTACAGAGGGAGTCAGTAAGCTTGTTGATATAAAAAAGGATGACAGCAGCAAAAAGAACAAACACGAATAAAATGGAGATCATCTGAGAATCCCTCCTTAGCAAACTTTTTATCTTAAATACAATAACAAATATTTTTAGAAAAAGATAGTTTTTTATAAGTCTCTCTACCTAAACTTTGATGGTAACGCAGGCAGGGTGAAAATCAACTTTTGGATTTTTTTTAAAACGAAAAAAGCTTTAAATATTTATATCGTATATGTATCAAAAATTTTTCTCGGCTAATATAGAGGTTCTCTTAGCGAATGACTTTAGTTTAAGGCTTAAGGGTCAGGCCTATAAACAAACTCAGTTAATTAATGAGACTCGATGAAGGCCGCGGGAAAGTAGTTAGAAAATTGTGAGGATATGAGCATAAAAAAGCAAGAGCAGAAAGCGGAGGGAGTATCTATCGATCCGCTTTAAGAAGTTAAGCTGTATCCCAGCTTAAACTGAGCCGGAAGAAGCTTGTTTATATGCATGCCTAATAAAAGCCTATTAACAATTGATATGCTGGTATTGCAAGCATGCGGTTCTAAGCAAGCTCCTTCGCCGCTGGATTCTTCTTCTCTAGTTTACCGTTTTCATCTGTAAATTTGCTATCAATATTCGTAAAGGACTTCTCGAAGATTTCCATAAAGTCATCACCATAAATATTTCGTACAATCGTCATGATCTCAATAATATCAGGAAACTTACCATACAGCTCCTTTAAGGGCATCGCACCAGAAAAGACTGAATTATTACTAGGTTCATAGCTTTCCATTAACTCTAATAAGATGAGTTCACCTTGTTCCGTCAGCTGAATGTAAGTATTCCTTTTGTCGTTTTCCTTCTTTGAAAATTGCAAGAAACCCCGTTCTTCGAGCTTCTTTGAAAAATTGAAGGCTGTAGACACATGCATAACTCCAAATTTTGCCACATCTGAGATGGAGGCTCCATTCAAGTGATAAGCAATCCACAAAATGTGATGCTCATTAATGTTTAGGTCATAGGGTTTGATCCATTGCTGCCAATCCTTCTCAACTGACTTCCAAAGCGCTTTGCTTAATTGGGCAATCCGCTGGCTAAAAATCATTGCTTCCTTCATTGAATAGTTGTCTGACATTCCAATAGTCACCTACTTTATTATTTCTATTTTCATTATGCCAATAAAACAAAAATTAATAAAGATATAAATTTACTAAATTTTTAGAATTTGTTAAAATTCATCAAAAATTCGGTTGCTTATATGAAAAAAAGAGTCAAGCAAAAGTTCCAGCTGCATAATATATCATTCTTTATAAAAAAAGAAAATCCTTCCCAGTAAATAAGTTTAATGGTGGGAAGGATTTATGGTTTAGGCTCTTTTCGTAAATATTGCTATTTTTACTAAAACGACTTCTGGATTTTTTTCAATATCTTATGGATTAACTTAATTAATCCTTTACAGAGTCCCATGCAAAATGTTTACTTTGAATTGGAGGCAGCCAGTTCTTTTTCAAGTTCCTGAATGGATTCCTCAAGCTCCTTAACATCTTTTTGGAGTTCTGTTTTATTTTCCTCCGTACTCAGCTGCCATTCATAAATAGCCGTCTTGACGTCCGTTATAAATGACTGGATCACAGTTTTTCCTTCTTTTGAAGCCAGGGTCACTGAATCCTTTAATTCAACCACAGCTGCTTTTATATCTTTGATTGAACCGAGAATTTCATTTTTGTTCGCTTTGAGGATTCTTCTGGTCTGGTATCCAGAAGATGGTGCAGCAAGAAGGGTAGCTACACCGGCAGCAGCTCCGCCAATTAAAAATCCCATCAATAATGTTTTTACCTTCATTTTTTGACCACCTCGTCACTTTTTATATTTAAGTTCTCCAAAAGGATGTAAAATCCTTTTTTACTTTTTGCATGTACTTTCTCCTTATCTTACTTATTTATTTTCCTATTCTTGAGCAATTAAACCGGTTTACTCTCATAGCCTTAAATTAACAGGCATAAAGTTATATAAAGAAGGTGATTTGGCAGGAGAGGCGGGTATTAGAATGTTTACAAGCTTGCTATTTATAATTAGCTCTATTTGTTTTTTTGGAGTAGTCTATAATCTTCTGGCTCTAAAAAAACCAGGAATGTATCCTCCAAAGCAGATTTTGCGAAAGAGAGCGGGTTCCCTGGCTGGAGGAGGGGCATTGTTTTTGTTATTTGGAATCATCTTTTTATTGATACAGTGAGAAGATACAAGAAACCCCTGTTCAGCAGAGAACAGGGGTTTTAATATTATACTTCAGCAAGTTTTGCTCTTTTGAAAATAGTAGTGGCTACTGGATAAAGAATCGCCATGAATACTGTGTTGAATGCTGCCGCTGGCAGTACGACTGCTGCGAATAAAGCTGTGAATGGTCCTGGAAGGCCTACAATGTAATAGGCTGATGCCAAAAATACAATTCCAGATACAATAGTGCCGATCGCCGTCAAGGCTGCTGCAGTATAGAGTGAAGATTGGTAATTTTTCAATACCATCAGTATTCCAAAAAAGACAAAAGCTGTGACAGGCTTATCTATAATGTTCGGAACCAAGCCTCCTGGGAAAGTTGTGGTCAGACCTGAAATCAATCCAGTTACTACTCCAACTAATAGTACACTCTTTTTGTCAGGGAAAAGGATAATCCCAAGGAACATCATGGTAAGCATCATATCTGGCTTCATCCCAAGGAAAAAACCAGGTACAACAGCGTGCAAAACTGCACCCATTCCGACTAAAAGCGATAATGCAACAAGATTCTTCGTATTCAATTCTCATCTCTCCTCTGCTATTCTAGCTAACTAGTACTCCTCCTGCAGTGCTTCTGTGCCTGCAGCGAAAAGCTTAGTACGATTATAACATATTATTTCATTCAGTAAAGCTAAATAATCTGTTAATTTCTCCGTTTAAAGTCGTTCATGAATTCGGCCAGCCTTTCTACATGCTCAAGAGGAACAGCGTTATAAATCGAAGCACGGCAGCCGCCAACTGAACGGTGCCCTGCTAGTCCGATAAACCCTGCGTCCTTCGTTTCATGAAGGAAGGATGAGGTGACCGCATCATTTTCTAAAGTGAATGTAACATTCATAAGAGATCTGCTTTCCTTTTGGGCATGTCCGGA
>DMSR01000022.1 GCA_003457145.1 Bacillus sp. (in: firmicutes) | reverse complement strand
CCAGCGATTGTCGGACTTGGGCAGGATGCGCTGACGTCGACGTTGCCACAGGACGTGGCGGTTATAGTCGACGTTCCTCTTTACAAGGCGCTTGCGCTTTTCTATTTTCGGGTACTGAAATTTCCTGTTGATTTACAAAAATCTATTTGATAGTATTAAAGCTAATTTAATATGATCTTATCAGATCGGTGAGGTAGAGGAGCAAATAATAAAAGTAGTCCATCGGAGTATGACAATCTTTGATGGTGGATGAAAGGGTTATTTGCCGAAGCGTATTAAGGGGTCGACTTAGTACTGCTGGGATGCTTTCTGAACAAGGAGCAGACTGTCATGCTTGTTTTTGTGCATGGAGAACTACTGATCGAAATGGAGGATAACGTATATTGTAAAAAGGCAATGATAAGTTATTTTCTATCATTGCTTTTTTGCATGCTAGAGGTTTATACGGAATTCCACTGTCTCCTTCTAATAATCTCCTTTTACGTATGAACGCCGTTCGTACGTGCACTTCTTTTTCCATCATTCAAGCATGGACTGCTCTCCCGGCTATTAATAATCATTCCAAAGGGGAGAATCTTCTTGAGGACAATCTACAAAAATGGGAATATCTATACATTCAATCCACGCCAGCCAATAGTACAGGCAGTCGTTATCGAACATGGCCGTTTCATCGATATGGGATCGTCAGCAGATATGGTGCTTCAATGGGGAAGAAATGCCCAAGTCATTGATCTGGAAGGAAAGACGGCTACGCCTGGTTTAATCGATAGCCACCTTCATTTATCCATCATGGCTGATAGCTTCATTAACTTGGAGTTCACGGGAATCACTTCAAAGCAGACGATGCTCGAAAAGATTCAGGAAAAAGCAAAGCAGCTGGAGCCAGGGCAATGGATTGTCGGCAGCAGCTGGGATGAAAATCTTTTTACAGACGGAACGATCCCAACTATTTCTGAACTGGATTATGTCGCGCCAGCCAATCCGCTGTTCTTAACGAGGACCTGCCTGCACGCAGGAATCGTCAACACCAAGGCATTGGAAATCAGCGGCTATCATCCGTTAATTTCGGTTCCCGAGGGTGGGACAATTGTCTTGGATGAGGTTACAAAAAAGCCGACCGGGCTGATGCTCGAATCGGCTATGAATATCGTCAGGCAGCATATTCCTGAGCGTTCCTACGAGGACTGGAAGGCAGCGATGCGCGAGACAATGCATTTTGCCATGGGGAAAGGCTTAACGAGCGTCCATACTAATGATCCTCTATATTTAGGCGGATTAGAAATGACATGGAACATTTTTAATGAATTATTGAATGGAGAACAATTAGGCCTCCGCAGCAATCTATTGATCAACCATGAATTCCTGGCCGATTTGAAGGAGGCAGGAATGTATGCAGGTTACGGGAATGATACGCTGCAAATCGGCGCGGTGAAGATTTTTGCTGATGGAGCATTCGGCAGAAGAACGGCTCTGCTGTCCGAGGAATATAGCGATGCACCAGGTCATTACGGTGATGCGATGTACGATCAGGTCCAGCTATACGAGATTGTAAAGGGAGCAAGGGAGCTGGACATGCCTATCGCGGTCCATACAATCGGCGATCAGGCATTGGAAAATGTGCTTGATGTGTTAGATCAGCTTCCGGCCGTCGCATACCGTGACAGGCTGATTCATGCACAGGTTTTAAGGGAGGAACTGATTCCCCGTCTGAAGAATCCAAGCCGGATAGCAGACATTCAGCCGCGCTTCATCGCAAGCGACTTCCCGTGGGTGCAGGAGCGTCTTGGCCCCGAGCGGATTAAGCTTTCCTATGCATGGAAAACATTGATGGAGGCGGGTGTCATTTGTGCAGGAGGCTCAGATTCACCGGTAGAACCAGTGGATCCGATTCTTGGAATCCACGCTGCTGTCACTCGCAAAAAGCCGGGTGAAATGCATGATGGCTATGTGCCTGAACAAAAGCTGACGATGGTCGATGCGTTCCGCCTGTTCACAGAACTCGGAGCCTATCCGACGAATGAAGAAACCATTAAAGGGACGATTGCGCGCGGGAAATTAGCAGATATGACCGTATTTTCAGCAAATCCATTCGAGATGGAAGATGCTGATGAACTATTAACGACGAATATCGAAATGACGATTATTGGCGGAGAGATTAAATTTAGCAGAACCTAACTGCTAGCAGGAAAGGAAACTGCATTTTTCGAGTCTAAACAGAAAAAGAAGAAGGTTCTTTCGGTTTTGAGCGAAAGAACTTTCTTTTGAGTGTAAAAGAAACGATTTTACAAAAAGAACCTTAAAAATCAGGGCTATAGCTAAATCCGCAAAAATTCCATCAAAAAGCCATGGATAAAATCATCCCGCCAACGGCTCCTGTAACCACAACGACCCAAGGAGGCAGCTTCCAGTGTACAAGCATGCTGAACAGCACGGCTGCAAAGACGAAATCTGCTGGTGCAAGAATCGTGCTTGTCCAGATTGGGTGATAGAAGGCAGCGATCAGGATGCCGACAACGGCTGCATTGACGCCCATCAACGCTCCATTCACCTTGCTGTTTTGGCGGAGCGCATCCCAGAATGGCAGCGTTCCATAAATCAGAAGGAATGCTGGAAGGAAAATCGCTGCTGTCGCAAGCAATCCGCCCTGCCAGCCATTGATTATCGCACCAAGATAGGCGGCGAAGGTGAACAATGGACCCGGCACAGCCTGGGCTGCCCCATATCCGGCAAGGAAAGCTTCCTCGCTCAGCCAGCCTGTAGGAACGAATTCACGCTCAAGCAGCGGAAGGACGACATGGCCCCCGCCAAACACGAGTGACCCGGAGCGGTAAAAGCTGTCTACAAAGGCAATCCAGTTGAGCTGAGTGGCTTCCCTTAAAACAGGAAGCAGCACAAGCAATCCGAAGAATAAACCCAATGACACAAAGCCGGCCCGTTTCGAAATCGGGAACTGCATCCGGTCCTCATCCTTGGCGGCATGACGTTTGAATAAGAAATAACCGAGAATCGCCGAAGCGGCGATGACGCCGATTTGCGTAAAAGCAGTTTGCCAGAGCAGTGTTCCGGCAAGG
>DMSR01000503.1 GCA_003457145.1 Bacillus sp. (in: firmicutes) | reverse complement strand
GTTGAAACAGAGTTGTTGCACTGTCCTAAGTCTAAATATCTCGGAATATTTGTTCCAGGCACTACACCATAGTCAACATCATTAAAACGGTATTTTCCGCAAGATGTTGTCAGAATTACGGCTTCTGGAGGCAGGGATGTAGCAAGCTCTCGGTAGTATTCTCCGCCTTTTCCTGGTGCATCACATCCAGCAATAACAAAGAAACGCTTAATCTTTCCAGCCTTTACCGCTTCAATAACCTCTGGTGCAATTCCAATCACTGTTTCGTGGTGGAATCCTGTAACTAAAGTTTCATCAGATTCCATGTTTGCTTCTGGAAGCTCAAGCGCTCTTTCGATTAACAAAGTGAAATCATCATTTTCAAGTTTCCTTACATTTTCGAGCCCAGTTACCTCGTATGTAAACATACGGTCTGCATACGATCCTTTGATAGGCATTACACAGTTAGTTGTTGCAAGAATAGCACCAGGGAATTTTTCGAATAAACGTCTCTGGTCAAACCATGCTTTCCCAATGTTTCCCTTTAGATGAGGATATTTCTTCAGTGCTGGATAGCCATGGGCAGGCAGCATTTCGGAGTGAGTATATATATTAATGCCTTTTCCTTCAGTCTGCTTCAGTAGTTCTTCAAGAGCAAATAAGTTATGTCCTGTAACGACAATGCACTTACCTTCAATTTTATTCTGGCTTACCTTTACCGGCTGCGGGATACCCAGGCGGCTAGTATGTGCTTCATCTAGCATTTCCATTACTCGTACTGCGGACTTTCCAACTTTCATCGCCATATCGATATGTTCTTGTACATTGAAGTTTGAATTCGTCAAAGTCATATATAATGCTTCGTGAGTTGTCGTATCAACAAATGGATCAGTAAATCCCAGCTGGTTTGCATGTGTTCTATATGCGGCAATTCCTTTTAAGGCAAAAATCATTGTATCCTGCAGGCTCGCGATTGTTTCATCCTTGCCGCAAACTCCTACTACTTTACACCCGCCTGTTGGTGTCTGTTCACATTGGTAACAAAACATGTGTATACCCCTCTTCTGCGTAATTTACTTTTACAGCATACAAGGGATTATATTTCGATAACGTGATTTACATCACATTAAAGGCATTTTTCACAAAGTGTTCATAAAGCGATGGCGGATATGAAAACTGAACCCGGACAGTCCTTCTTACATAATCTATTATAAGATTTTCTGCAGAGGAGGAAGAAAAACCATGGCGTCAAACCATCCTGACCGCCCAAAAAGACAAGAAGCACTGGAACAATGGCTTAAATCAATGAATCGATTGATGCATGAAAAACCAGTTAAAGGAATTCTGCAAAGTATCGATGATTTTTTCAGTCACCCCTTCCCTCATCAATCACTTAATGTAGACCTATCTGAGACAGAAAAGGAATATATTGTAACAGTAGAGCTGCCTGGGATAAAGAAAGAACAGATTAGCTTAGATGTTATCGATAATAGTTTGACAATCTCCGTAAACAAAACTGAATCATCTTTGGAAGTGAATGACATTTCAAAAATACACAGGCAAAGAACCTCGCAGCAAAGATTCAGCAGAACTATACCTTTCTCCCATCCAATAAATGAAAAGAAGACAAGAGCCTCCTACAGGGATGGATTATTAGAAATAAAAATCACGAAAAAGCAGGGAAAAAAAATAGATATAGGTGAAGAATAAGCATATCAAGAGGCAAAGCGCTGAACTAGACATAAATCTAAAATATGGTTCTACTTTTAAATAGTCTTTGGCAAGTTCTACGTTAAGTTTACAAGCCTTTTGATTGGAGTGAAGGCATGCAGACTTCTGCGGGATCAGTCGGACAGGATGGGCCCCGCAGACGCCGGCGGAGGCTAGGAGGCGCAGCACTGATCCCGCGGAAAATGAATCGCCTGGAACGGAAATCAATAGCCCCCTTAATCCTCCAGCCTAAATAAAAAAACTGTAGACAGCCCGATTTTCATCGGTATCTCCACAGTCTGAAGCAGGCGCTGCCTGCTTTCTTTTTTTAGCTATTAGACTGATCCATTATTACACCTTAAACATACCGCCAAGCCCTTTCACCAACGAGGAAACTTGAGTGACCGCATTCATCATTTGTCCTGCTGTATCAACCATTTTGTTCACATCAAGGTTTCCGTCCTGGCTTTTAAACGAATTCATGATTGACTGCAGGCCTGTAGGCTGTTTGGGCATGAAAGCCTGCTGGGGATATGGATTAAAATTCTGGTATTCATGCTCGGGCTTGTAATATCCGTAAATAGGATCGTCCTGGGACTGCAGTGGATTCTGGAATAGCATCTTTGAGTAATTATTCTTGTAATCAGGGGCCATATATGGCTGGACCCATTGAGGATTAACTTGCATATATGGATTCACTGCGTAATTTGCTGGCATATATTGATTTTGCCAATTCCCAGGCATGGCATTCCAATATTGGTTAAAGTATTGTTGAGGGAGCGGCTGCTGCCGGTTCAAACCTTGATTAGTACCATACAGACTATAAGGATCCTGTTGAAGCTGACTTTCCCAAAAATGTGGCTGATAGGCATTCGTTTTATTTCTGCGGCCAAACATGGGCGAACATCCTCCTCCATTTATTCATTACGATATACTATGTATGTATCGCCCAGATGGTGAAAGCAATCGTTTCTTGATTTTGTCTAACGATGAAAAAATTTGTCGGAAGTTTAAATTTTTGAAAAATATATGACAATT
>DMSR01000411.1 GCA_003457145.1 Bacillus sp. (in: firmicutes) | reverse complement strand
AGACCTGTATCCCAAGAAGTTGGTACCTGATTGGTAAATCTGCCATTTCTGAATTGCGGTGATTCGTTAAAACGAGTCCTTTTCTCTTCGGATTGCTTCCCGCCGAAAGCTGGATAATAGTTCAAAACAATATAACCAAGAAATAAAACGCCAATCAAAAATATAAATACATAAAACATACTCATAACCTCTTTTACCCGATTAGATTGCCACTAGTGTTTCCTTGCTCTGTTATTCACCTATGCACTGTATTTGTTCTGAAGGATAGATAGTGACTCCAGGATTGTCTTCCTGGGCAATTTTATACATTGCTGATGCAACAGTTTTGCCTTTGATTGCTTTATACTTCTTTAATGGCCCTGCAAACAGGAACGGCACCTTCGTTAAAATAGCGCCCGCAGCCCTTTCTCCTAGCCTGAATTCATTGCGGTTTCCCAATAACAAGGATGGCCGGAAGATTGCAGTNNCCTTCATTTTTGAATAAAAAATGGGGGAATCCGGATCAGCATTCATCGAGCTGACCAGCAGGAATTTCTTTGCCCCTTTTACACTAGCCAATTTTGCAATTTCAATTGGATACTCAACGTCAATCTTCCACATAGCTTCCTTTGTCTTCGCCTTTTTAATCGTCGTACCGAGGCAGCAGAATACATCCTCAACCGTAAAGCTCTGTTCGTAATCACCCAGCCTATCAAAATCCACAATTTTTTCTTCTAGCTTAGGGTGTGTTACAGTAAGCGGCCGCCTGACAACCGCAACGACTTGATCATAATCATTCCCTTGTAAAAGAAATTGGAGCAGCTCATTTCCTATTAATCCTGTCGAACCTGCTATCAAAGCTGTTTTTCCTGCCAAGCGAGCATCCCCCTAAAATATATCGATAATAACTCAATTATTTCATAAAATTGGTGAGATGAAAATTTCCAGCAAGACAAAATGGTTACTTTCTATCCTGTTTATACTTCGTAAAGAAAAGAAGCTGAAGGATGCGCCAATTTTTTTCTGTTCAACAGTTTCCAAGTCCAGTCGCACTATCATCGAATTCCTGCATTTTGCCCAGTAATTTTAACAAACTAAAGCACTGAGGGTCAGGCCCCCAGTGCTTTAGTGTAGTTTAGTATAGCGTATATTTGTTTTATCCTTCTTTTCGCAATTGTGTTTCTCTTGCGGCAATGATGAGGTCCTCGACTGGAGAGACTATGCCGAGTTCATCCTTATGAACAATGTGTTTCCGTTCAAACTGAGTTGGATTTTCCAGCCCCGCCGCTGCCGCCAGATTGTACAGACCTTCTCTTAGTGAAACAATGTAGTTGCATACCCTATAACACTTTTCATCAACAACAAGTCCATCTTGAAGCTTAGGATCTGTTGTTGCCACACCTGCCGGACAAGTATTGGTATGACATACCTGAGCCATGATGCAGCCTACGCTAATCATCATCCCTCGAGCAATATTTACAAGGTCAGCTCCCATCGCCAGGGCAATCGCAATTTTGTCGGGGGTAATCAGTTTACCAGACGCTATCAGCTTTACTCGGTCCCTAATGCCATATTGCCTAAGCATCTCATCTACAACAGGCAGTGCTGAATTGATAGGAAGACCAACGGTGTCAGCAAGCTCCTGATAGGTTGCCCCCGTTCCTCCTTCACCGCCATCAACAGTGATGAAATCAGGTCCTTTTCCGCTTTCTTTCATGTAGGAAATCATGTTTTCAAGCGCGTCCATATCGCCGACAACAATCTTAATGCCTACAGGCTTCCCCCCTACGCTTCTTAATTCCTCGATGAAATCGAACATCGATGGTACATCGCTAAATTCATAGAATCTGTTTGGACTGTTGATTGTCTTTCCTACCTCAACAAGACGAATTTTCGCTATTTCTTCCGTAACCTTTTCCCCTTCGACATGGCCTCCTCTTGTTTTGGCCCCTTGGGCGAGCTTAATTTCAAACGCCTTTATCTGTGGCATCTCGCTTTTCCTTTTGAATTCTTCCCAGGAAAACTCTCCATTTGGCTCTCGGACACCAAATAAATCTGGGCCAATCTGCATCATGATATCCGGATTTCCTGCCAAATGATGATCGGATAAGCCGCCCTCACCTGAATTCATCCAGGTTCCACCAGCAAGTCCCAAACCTTTGGACATCGCCTGGATTGCTTTTTCACCAAGCGCTCCGTAGCTCATTGCAGACTGGCCGATCTGGCCTTTTACATGAAATGGCTGGCGGCAAGTCTTTTCCCCTAAAACGACTGCATCCTCATCGCGCAAAAAGTATGGGTCTATCAGCTTTTCCTCACTGTGTTCCTTCCTCGCAAATAAACTTTCTCCATCAATCTTATACACTCTCGTCTTGATTTTATCTGCATTGTCGACCTTCATTTCATCTGTCAGTTTCGGAAAAAGGGTGTTACGGATATAAAAACCTTCCGCATCAAAGTCCTTCAGCGATCCAAAACCAATCAGTCTTTCCTTATACTTTCCTGCCTTGACCACATCCTGAAATTCCTTCCTGGAAAAAGGCTTCCCTTCATTGTCAGCATTGAATAAATATTGTCTTAATTCTGGACCGATATGTTCTGTAAAATACCGCACCTTCCCAACCACAGGGAAATTCCTCAAGATGGAGTGCTGCTTCTGTCTGTCATCTTTTATATAAAGATAGATAAATAGCACAATAGGGACCAGGATGATCAGTGCTATGAAAATA
>DMSR01000324.1 GCA_003457145.1 Bacillus sp. (in: firmicutes) | reverse complement strand
TATTCAGTTCAGCTGTTGATTTACAAGACACAGCAGTTTTCCTCCCAGTGTTTTAACTTAATATCTTTACTTTATCATTATTACATTCATCTCTATAATAATTCGCTTATTATTAGCCATTTTATCCCAGAAAAAATAGACGGTGCTTTACACCGTCTAAAATTTTCCTGATTTCAAGATTGAATATATTATCAACAAGAACATGCCAAAAGCAATAATGAACCCTATTTCGATCGCCGGTACGCTTGTAAGAATTGTATTGTTACCAAATGTCGAACCTACAATTAATCCTAGTACAACTATGCTAAAAGCAAGTAATGTCAGACTGAAGGACACTTGGTTGCTGATCCGGTCGAATTTATCAAGGATTCTGTTTATCTCCCAAAGGCTGATTTGAAGCTTCAACTCTCCCTTTGAAGTCTTATCCAGCACATCTTCTACTTGTTTTGGAATGTTTGTGAATGTACCAGATAAATCTTCCGCCTGTTTCCACACCCTCTTTCCCATTCTGAAAGGGTCATAGCGCTCACGGAAAAGCTGTTCTCCATAAGGCCTTGCCAATGTTATCATATCAAGACTCGGATCCATATCTGCAATGATTCCATCTATTGTAATCAGCGCTTTCCCCATCATTGTCATTTCTTTCGGGAGGATGATTCGATGTCCCTGTGCAGCCGCAAATAAATCTTTGATCATCATTCCCAAATTCAACTTGCCTTTTCGGGTTCGAGCGAATTTTTTACTGATTTTATCAACATCATCATAAAAATGCCTTTCATCAACATCTGATGGTACATAAGCCATTCGATTTATCGCCTTGACAATTTTGTCGGTATCTCCTTGAATGATGCCCATCATCATTGAAGAGGACTCGTACCTCATACTGGATGAGAGCCTGCCAACCTGGCCAAAATCAATGAAGACGAGTTGCTCTTCCTCCGGGATATATAGCATATTACCTGGATGGGGATCCCCATGGAAAAATCCTTCCTTTAATATTTGAGTAATGAATGCACTTACCAACAAATCTGCGATCCTTCGTTTTTCTGCTATATCCGCCAGTATGCTGGATAACTCATTCAGCTTTATGCCATCAATCTTTTCCATTGTAAGAATATTTGAGGTTGTATAATCAAGAAAGACTTCTGGTACTTTAATTGCTGGAACGTCCTCGAATTGCATTCCTATCGTTTCTGTATTACTTGCTTCTTCTCTATAATCAAGCTCCCTGCGAATCGATTCAGATAGTTCTTCGACCATATCAGTTAAATTGTAGTACTGTGCCCAATCATATCGTTGTTCGATCAACTTGGATAAATCGCTTAAAATTTCCAGGTCAGTAAGAACCACTTCCCTGATTTCCGGCCGTTGCACCTTCACCATGACCTTCTCACCAGTTGGCAGTACTGCCTCATGGACTTGTCCAATCGAAGCAGCAGCGGTAAATTCCTTATTAAAATAAAGGAATACTTCTTCAATCGGCCTGTCAAATTCCTGTTCGATCTTATCTGTTATCTTTTCCACAGGAACAGGCGGCACCTGATCTTGCAGCATTTCCAGTTCCTTGACGATTTCAGCAGGGAGCACATCATTTCTGATGCTAAGCAGCTGCCCAAGCTTAATGAACGCTGGCCCTAATTCCTCTAGCATGTGCCTGATCCTGTGAGCGACTTCTTTCGAATGGCCATTCTTTATTTCGGCAGCTACCCTATCCTTGATTGATAGGACATGAAACAGACCTACCTCTTTCAAAATATAACCAAACCCGTACTTTACGAGTACGGAAGCAATTTCTCTATATCTGTTTAGTCTTCTTATACGATCGCTCAACATTTCGTCACCTGCTGCTATTCAACGTCATTTGAAAAGCCAGGAGGAATATTATCCATTCCTCGAGCAGTCTTTTCAAAATCCGGATTTTCGTTGCTGCTTCTTAATTTCATCATTTCTTCTTGCAAAAATACAAGTTGAGCCTGAACTGTATCCAACTCCTCCTTCGTTACAAAACCAAGTTCACGGAACTGTCCTGTAATCATTGTCCTGAACTCTTCGGTCCATTCTCCGCTCTTTGATTCACCTTTTTTGAAAAAATCGTCAAATAAGGTATCTGCCTCTGTTTGGGTCATACTGCCTTTCTCAACAAGCATCATGATCGTTTCATCGATTTTTTCCTTTCCTGCTACAGCCGCTCCAACTCCTAATAGGAAACCACTTCTTAAAAAATTGTTCATTATAATCTCTCCTTATATAAATCTATTTCGTTATCAATACCCCAAATAGCCAGGTAATTACACTTTTAAATAAAAATCGCTTAACCACTATTGAAGAAAAAGCTTCCTGCGGGGTTAATTGGTCACTCAAGTGGACCATTTCAACCTAGGTCGCATCTGTCCAGCTGATCCCGCAGGAGTCTGCGCGCCTTCCACTAAAATCAACAGGTTTTAAAAATCAACACAGGACTTTAACAGAGTCAAATAAATATGGCCATAACAAGGTCAAAAAAAACCTGCAGCAAAGTTGAACTGCAGGTGGAACTATCTAACTCCCGGCTTATAGACATCAATGTTCGCTAGATAAGCCCAATTTTGCGGAGCTGGCAAAGTCAATTGCCAAAAAGTCGTGCCATATAGCTGATAAAGGTCAATCAGTCTATATTTTTCTATATAACTCCTACTATCCTCAAACCAGACGATATGTTCTTCTGTCCCCTTCCAGTATCGGAACCATGGCGACCTTGCTGCAGAATCATACTGGATGACGGCCCCAGTCGAGATGGCGAGGTTCTGGGCTGATAAGACTGAAAGAGCTCTTGTCTGATTGGTTCCCACAACTTTATCGTATCCATATAGAGGGAAGGCGATTTGCAGCTTCTCCTTTGGAATCTGTGTCAATGAATACCGGGTTACCAGCGCTATCCACCATAACGGGGCCACTGGATCTGGCGGCCCTCCCGGGTACCCATAATCAATCGTCATAACAGCAACTATGTCTGCAATCTCTCCAATTGTTTTATAATCATAGGCTCCAATGATTGGATTCAATGGAATATCTTCTGTTTTGGCATGCACATTTACATGTAGAATAAGATTTCCCAAGGCAGCTTTAAGGTCGCGAAGGAATGTGTTGAAGTTTTCTCTTTGCAGAGGCGGGATGAATTCCATATCTACACTTACACCGCCATAACCTCGCTGGGTCGCCAGATTGACAAGGCTTAACACCAGGTTCCTGCGATAAACGGGGTTCGCTAGCACACTCCCGGCCAGTTCCTTGCTGAACGCCCCGCCTTTCATGTTCCGGACCATTAATAGTGGAATCACATTCAGTTCCTTGCTTCTGTTAACAATCGCGATATCTTCCATTCCCACAAAGGCATAGCCTTCGTCAGTGAAGGAAAATGCAGATACAGCAAGGAAGGTCAGTTTTGGCGCGAATGCATCAAAACCTTCAAGAAAAGTTTGCGGAGAGCCGGGGACAACAAACCCCAAAGTCGCCATTTGAGGTTTTATTGTTGAAGGAATATTAATATTTTGGCCGATGTATAGCCTGTTAGGATCAAGTCCGGGATTCGCATTCAGAATGCTTGTTACGTTCGTCCCGAACCTTGATGAAAGCTGCCATAGAGTGTCACCGGCCCTTATTTTGTAAAACCTGATTACTGGCCGAGTATTGGGAATATAGAGTGCTAAGCCTGGGATAATTGCATTTGAGGAAGGTAATCCGTTGGTCTTAACTATACTCTGGATTGTCACACCATGCAGTCTTCCGATGGACCACAGATTTTCTCCTGCTTTTACTACGTGGACAGCCATCTGATCACACCTTTTTTACTCTTTTTGTAGATTGTTCTTCAAAGGCAAAAGTAAAAAAGTAAAAAATGGCCATTCGATTTTAAATAGAATACTTCGTTAAGGTTCCATCAAAAAACCTGTTCCAGTTAAAACCGAAAAAAATCTTTATACCTTTATCAACAATCAATACATAAACAGTCTTTTTTTAGCCTCTCTAACCATCCTATTGAGGAATCAGATGTTATAGACTAAACGATTGGTTGGTAAACTGCTTATTTTTGATTAATTGGCGTTATGCAGCAGGTGCTAAATGACAACTAGTGTTATCCCTCCAAGTTTAACAAATATGCAAAAGACAGGGCGTTTCTTAAAGAAACCCCCTGTTTTTGTTCATCGCCATCGATCTTTTCCATCAAGTCTATTCCTCGATCTTGCAGAGTGGCACGCATCACAAATCTGAAACGGGGAATCGACATGAATTCCCTTGCCGCAATGTCTGCACTTTTTTTTATAATTTTTTACTTCTGTTTTCAAATATTCATGAACCTCATCGCTTAGACCTGTACGGACTCTTTCCCAGTATACTGCCTCTGTCCTTCGGCCCAGCTTATACAGGAACAGAAGATGAAGCCCAATCGCTTTATAGGAAAGCTCCAGCTCCTCCAGGCTCGCAGATTTAACCGGCGGCTCAGGAAGCTCTGTACCCGCAACGATTGCTTTGATTGTTTCCAGCCACTGCTCTATAAGCGACGGCTCCTTGGATGAAAATGGTAAATGAAGGAAGCTATACAAGTCCATCATAGGAAGCCTTGCTTCAATTTCGGTATCCCTTACGTATTCATATAGCTCACGCTCTTCCGACAGTGTAGCTTTCTTTGTTCCTTTTGGACTTTCGAATTGATCCCATAGCTCAAAGAAAACAGCAAGTGAACGATGGTGTTTCTGGAATCTTTCAAAGATTCCGTAAGTTGGTGCAACCGAAAATGTCATGACAGGCTCATCTTCTTTTTCAAGCAATTTTGTCATAATTTTAATGTCTGAAGTGAAAGCGACTTTCCCTACATTATAGATTCCTTTTCTGCCTGCCCTTCCTGCGATCTGCTTCACTTCCTGCGAAGTAAGCCTTCTTCTCCGTGTCCCGTCGAATTTTTCATTTTCGAGGAACACAATTCTCCTAATAGGCAAGTTAAGTCCCATTCCTATCGCATCGGTTGCCACGACTACAGATGTTTCACCATTTACAAAGCGCTCCATNNATTGCTTTTTCCTTGTTTCAGGCGGCATGCTACCGTAAATCATACTTACTTGTCGACCATTATTTTGCAGTTTCGAGGCATTCTCCAGTACTTGCCTTCGCGAAAAGCAAACTAAAGCATCGCCTTTTTTTGTCTGATTGAGACTGAATTCCTTGTTCTCCACCTGAAGAGGAATATCCCGGCTATATTCATTTATCTCAATATCGCTGTCACCAAGGAGGTCCAGCATGATATTTTGGATATTTCTGCTTCCGATAATATGGACTTCCTCGGCGTTTGCTTTAGTGATTGCTTTATACCATGAAAATCCCCTGTCCTTATCGGCAATCATTTGTGATTCATCAATCACCACAACATGGTAAAAATCCTTTTCGTGAAACATTTCAACCGTGCATGAAATATGGGCCGCTCCTTCTACAGGCTTTTCTTCCTCTCCTGTTTTCAAGGAGCATGGTACTCCATCAGCATTCAACTTTTCATACACCTCGAGAGCTAAAAGTCGGAGCGGCGCTAAATACAGCCCACTGTTGGCATCCTTCATCCTTTCTAAAGCGTGATGTGTTTTTCCTGTATTAGTTTCACCAATGTGAAGTATATACCGTACATTTCTTCGAAGTGATGGGTTATATTCCCTGCCGAAGATATCCTCGACAATTCGGGCTTCCTCCTCTACTTTCCGCTGGATTTCGGCTAATTCTTCAGCCTTCCTTTTCTCCCTGTCCGAAACATTCCGTTCGTAGATTTCTTTATGGACATGTTCATCAAAAGGAATGTCCTTTAACGCAATTAGGTCACTATTGTACTCCTCCTGCAGTTTGTAAAGGAAGCCATCTGTATACGCAAGCAGCACATCATTAATAATCCTTCTTGTCTCAGCAACTGTAAGTAGGTCTTCATATGCTTCTATGTAAGCACTGACTATTTCACCAGACAGGCTCTCTAACACTTGTTCAGCACCTATTTCACCAAAATATTGAATGACCTTATTTTCAAAATAGTACTGATATGTTTCATATTCAAAATAATGCCTGCCCCAATGGTCGGTCTGGTGGATGTGTCCTGTAAGTTCATCAAAGAAATCGGATAAGGTAGTGTAATCTTCAGGATTGAAGCTTCCGATATCAGTTAACTTTTCTTCCAGCATGAATGTATCAATAGTCTTGTACCTAGGTTTTTCTGCAAAAATATTCGATAATTCCTTTGCTGTTTCATGACGGATTTTCAAGTAAGCAAGTTCTTGAAACTTCTCCAGAATTTCACGGGCTGCCAGGTAGATTTGATTGTTGACATCAGCCTTTCTTCGCAGGACTAGTTCTTCTTTCTGTCTTTTTAAGAATTGCTTTCTTGCCTTTTCATAAAAGTCCTCCCAGGATTTATCTTTAAAGGTACTCTCAATCCATTCAAGACCATTAAACGGCTTATAATCCCTTATTTCATTCCTGAACAATTTATTGATAAACTTGCGGTCTACTCCCTCGACGGCAAAATCACGCTCACTCAAAAAAGTTTTTTTATCCCGTTTGGAAAAGTCATTCGTCGCTTTCGTCAGCCATACGTTCAGCCAGATTTGGTTAATGTATGTATTTCTTTCCTCTAAATAGTCCAGGATGGATGGTGCGGTCTCTTTTTCTCCCAGGAATTTGTTCATATCTTCAAGTATTTTATTTTTTGTATGTTCAATCGATAAATGATGTAGTGTATCAATTTGTTTCATGTATAAGCCCCTTCAGTTTTTTCGGATTCGCATAGGTCACTAATTTTACAAAACAAAAGGGCCGCACAAATTATCGTGCGCGCCCTTTGTATCTTATATAGCAACAAGTTTTTAAAGGACTGGCCAAAATAATTTCGTTTATGCGTTCTGGACCTTCAATAACTTTACGAACTTATTCAATACCTTCTTATCCTCTTTTGTTACACTTTTCGGTTTGATAGGAGACACCGGTTTGATTTTTTCATTAATTTCAACGCACAAAATTTCTAAATAAAACGCTGTGCTTTTGCGGTTTCCCTTCAGGTAACCTCTTAGAATCTTCATCTTTTCAGTCGTGCCAGTAAAGTCTCCCTTATAGTCCCATTCGATTTCGTTTTCATATCTCGAATCCATACGTTCTTTTAATGCAAGTGCCTCCGATACAGCATCCTGTGGAGTAGTGAAGAAGGATTGAGTACGCCTCATCCCCTTCTTTTTGTTTCCATCCCCTGCTTTTGCTTGATATAACTTAACGATCATATACCTCATCCTTCCTGGTTTGGTCTCACGCCTTCTCACGGTGAGTC
>DMSR01000081.1 GCA_003457145.1 Bacillus sp. (in: firmicutes) | reverse complement strand
TGTTAGTAAAGATTGCTGGCCTTTACTCATTTCACTCTGTTCAAGTTGCAAGGAGTGCATGTCTTTGCGCATCTCGCTCTGTTCTGTTTGCAAGATGTGTTGACCTTTCTCTAAGTTTTCTAAACGATTGTCCATAGAATCAAAACGCGCATCAATAGAAAAAAAACGCTTATCAACACCATCAAACCGAGCGTCAACCTGATCAAATCGCGCATCAACAGAATCGAAACGCTTGTCCATGGAATCTAAACGATCTAAAATCTTATTCAAAATTTCCTCCAACTCATTTCACCTCCTTCTACAGATTTATTATACCCAGTCCAGTAAAACAAGTCACCATAAAAGAGCTCTTTTTCCCTAATGGCCGTACCCTGTGTTTCCTTTTTTCATAAGGAAGAGACTATCCAGAAAGACTGGGACCTATATGTAAGTCTGACGGGAAACCCTGAAAGGGAATAGGGAATATAAAGGGTTAAAAAAGAAGCAAAGGGTTCATTCGCGTCCCCTTGCTTCCTCTGATTTATACTGTTAGTGAGCCGCGAAATCCCCTTGCAGCATAGTAGGAATCTGCGCCATTGTGGTATACAAATACAGTGTCGTAGCGCCGATCACAAAAGAGGGCACCGCCAAGCTTTCTAATATTCTCAGGTGTTTGCACCCAGCTAGACGTTTTCAAGTCGAAATTACCAAGTTTCTGGAGCTCCCGGTATTGCTCTTCCGTTAAAAGTTGAATGCCCATGGCAGCTGCCAGATCCATAACGCTATTTTCCGGTTTGTGTTTTTTCCTTGACTCCAATGCTTCACGATCATAACAAACACTTCTGCGACCTTTAGGACTTTCCGCTGAACAATCAAAAAAAATGTATTCATCCGTCTTTTGATCATGGCTAACAACATCCGGTTCCCCGCCAGTTCCTTCCATTTCATTGAGCGACCACATTTTTTCATGATTAGCTTCGAGCTTAGCTTGTACTTTAGCCCAAACAAGACCTTCATGACGGTTCATATTTTTCTCAAAACGGAATTTCAAAGTACGGAGAAGTTCTTCCTGTCGTTCTCGTGACAAAACGTTATTCTTTGTCATACTACTTTCCCCCTTGTTTTTACTCATAATGTATAAGGATTATACTGCCTAGTTTGCACAAGTTGTGAAGTCTATATGGTTTTGACTCAACCTGTAATTGAATAAAACTTTTCTCGAAATAGATTTCCAAGAACAGCTGCATGAGGAGCCCATGAAACGTAAAAAAATTATGGAACAGGAGAACAGTCTCACTGTCTTCTGATGATGGATTCAAGCTGATACACTTGTTCTATCCGATCAGGTAAGTGCTTAAAAAGCCGGCAAGAGATATGATGCACATTAGGAGGATAATAGGGATATTCGGGAAAAGAGTTATAGTGCCAAGGAAAACGGCCACAATGATCAATGTGCCAATGAAAGAAAAAAATAATCCTTTCCAGACAGGAACATACGCAAGTAGAAAAATAATCAATCCAATGGCTACGTCTCCAAAGATACTTTCTCCAGGAAGGATGAATAAAAGGCTGAACAACCCAAGCAGGAGAATATTCTGCAATCCCTTGTGCGTCCTGATTTTCTCTATTAAATTCATTAAGTTATCACTCTTCCGTTTTTTAATCATAGGCCTCTTAAATATTTTATAGCCTGCAAAGGGAAAAAGGGAATTTTTTTAACTTTTGATTCTGTTTGAAAGCGAAGCGCCTAGAACGAAAATCAAGGCCAAGCCTAAATATAAAAGATGTCTAGCATAATAGGAAATTAAAGGTAAAATAGAGTTAAAGAAAGAGCGTGTCAAAGGGGGAAACATATATGATCCCAGCAAACCTGGATTCCATTTCTGCCAACATTATTCGAGAAAAAGGGATAGAAGCTGTCGTCGATTGGTTCGAGCGGCATAAGCACTCGTTCTATACAATGGGGTGGTTTTACCTTGGTAATCAGCGGCAAATGGAAGAGCTTTTTTACCGGTCGATTGTAAAAGTGCACAAGGAGCTGCCTCGATATAAAAACGATACATCATTCGAAAAATGGGTCACATCGATTTTTATCAATAACTGCCGAGAGCTTTCACATGATAGGGACATAAAAGCCTCAGAGGAGACTGATTCGCGTCAGGAGTTATTTAAAGCGCTGGATCAGCTCAAGGATGACGAGAAGGAAGCGATGCTCCTTACATATGTAAAAGGATTTGTTCAGGAGGAAGCTGCGTATATTCTCCGAGTTTCAGTGGACAAAATGAAAGAGCTTTTGTTCTCCGGGATTCTGTCAGTTAGAAAACAATTGCACGGATCAACCTATAATGGCTGTAAGGAGTATCATAAGAATTACATTGATTACCTGGAGAAATCCATGGATCGTCCAGACAAAATTAGGTTTGAGGTGCATATTTACGGTTGCCAGGAATGTCAGGAGGATTTGGCTACCTTTCAGGATGTCACGTTAATGTTAAATCATGCTGAGTGGCTGAATGTTTTGCCTATTCCGGATCCTTTTATGGAAAACGTTAAAAAGAGGCTGACAGAAAAGGAGAATCACAGGCAGCAGAAGAATAAAAAGCGCAAGAGAATGGCCATTGCTTTCGCAAGTGTATTCGCATTCGTTATTGGGATCGGTATCTTTACCGGTGCGTTTACCAGCGTCTACTATGCTTGGGCAGAAGAAGACGAACGTTTAAGTGCTTTTCTGAAACGAGATCTGGGCCAAAGGGTGAACCTGGAAGCGGAAAGCAACGGGGTAATAATTAAGATTAAGGGCGTCGTTGCTGATGATTTTCAGACACTTCTTTTCTATGAAATAGAAGATACGGATGAAGGCAATCAATATTTTATGAATTATGAGGATGGGCTCCGTGTAGAGAACGAAAATCAAATCATGAGCCATGAAACTTATCCTCAGTTTTATCCTCCTGACCTGAAAACGAAGATAAATAACCAAGAAAAGAATGTGTTTTACGGAAAGGTGGGGCTGCGGCCGCTGGAAGAAGATAACGGGGTAATTAAACTGAATATCACGAGGATCCAGGAATTGATTCCCGACGATTCTGAATCGATGGGAGGATTCGGTTTCAGGACTGATGGATATAAAACGGGTAAATGGGACTTCGAGGTTCCGGTAAGCAAACAACCTTCCATTGAATTCGAATTAAATGAACAAGCAGAGATCGAAGGAATCCCCATCCGATTTGAGAAACTGATTATTGCTCCTACAGCAACGATTCTGGAATATGGTTCTCATATAGGACAGCCAGAGAAGCGGATAGAATTTGTTAGTCTAGGCGATCTGGAAGTTAACGATAAAAAGGTGAAAACGGACCGGTATGGCAGTGGTTTTTCGAATTCACAGTTTGACATGAATTGGAGTTCCTTTCAAACACATTTTGACCCACTTTATGGAGAGAAACCAAAAGAGGTTACCGTTCAATTAGATTCTGCCTATTTTACATTTCAAGACAGTAAAAGCATCGAGCTGGATGTAACTCGGCAATATCCACAGACTTTTGAATATGCAGGGAGTACGATCAGTATTGATAAGATTGAAGTCGGCCAGCCTACAACCATTGTCATCAGCAATCATGAAGTGACCAATCGGGATTATGAATCACTCCACCTCAATATAGTGGGTGAAAATGAAAACGAACCCATATCTACGCAAATGGAATCTGAGTCCGTACTTGTTGATAAACACGGGGTCGAATACAATCTGAATACAGGGAACTTCGACTATGAAAAAATCGAACAGCCACGTCATTTCGTTACAGTTCAAACCATCAAGTTAGACGGGAACAAAGTGATTCCGAAGAGGCTTGATATTTTTGGATACAATTCACTGAAATACTTGGATGATGTTGTGAAGATATCGTTGGAGTGATATAGGAATAAGAAAACTGCCGCCCTTTATGGTATGAAACATAGGGCGGCTTTTTCGGTTCTTGTAAAAAGTACACCCCTTCTAGAAGGCCCTTAAACTGAACCACCACTCAAAGTGGCGTTCTAATCGTGCATTGCTCATGCCTCCCGGGAAGTCATTGCCCCCTGTCCTTGGCTTACATCTTTCTGGATTTGCTGTTTTACTTTTTGAGCATCTGTCCCGGAATATCCTGGTGTCATAACTGCGCCCAAGCTTCCTTTAGCTTGTTGATCCTTCTTCATAGAAATCCCCCTTCAGTTTTTGATTTAATTGCTATTATTCACAAAAAGAAACTCCGTATGTGCAGAGGTGGTGGGATGGGAGCAGTTGCTGTAAAGCAATGTTCAATCTTGCTGAGTTGTTAGATATTCTAAAATCTGCGTGAAAAACAGAGTAGGATTTAAACCGGAAATATCCCTTTTTTATGGTTTAAAGGGTACAACCGATCCAGAGAATAATTTTAATAGTAAGATCATATCCAGCCGATTAAAAATAACAAAGAAGCAGCCAAAATCAAACGATTAAGGCTGCTTTTCTATATCATTTTGCAGTGGGAACAAGGGATTCATTCCAGTGCTGAAAGCAAGTCTTATATGCTTAAGGAATACACCCATCGGTGGGAGTATCTTGTAACCTTTGGGCAGTGAGTAAATGATTCAGGCTTTACTCTTAATTCAACCTGCTGCGGGGGCAGTTGATGGAGTAGTTCTGGCGCTTAATTCCTGATCTAAAAGTAAAAGAGCAGAAGGTGTATCTCCAGCAAGCTTAAGACGATCAATGATTGTTTTCGCTTGTGCTTCTTCCTCTATTTGTTCCCTTAAAAAGTCTTGAATGATGATAGCAGCCTGAGGATCCACTTGATTGACGTAATTATAGGCCTGGCGGTAAGAATTCGTAACAAATTGTTCATGTCCCAATACTTTTTGAAAGGTCTCTAATGGGTTGCCGAAATTACTTGGCTGTGAAGGGATACTATTAATTTGGACAGTCCCATCCCGGTCCACAACAAAATCGATCAATGTAAGCATATGTGTTCTTTCTTCTTCAGATTGCAATCTTAACCAATGGGACATACCTGTAAAATTCTGCTTAGCCATATAAGCGGACATAGCAAGATATAATGTGGATGAAACATGTTCGACTTGAATTAAATCATTAAACAGGCTTTGAAGCTCCTCATTCATTTTCTTCACCCCTGATTACATAAGTTCTACAGATTAGTGTATAAACAATGGAGAATGATCGTACCTTGTATACACTTTTTTATAGGCATACGCGGGAAGTTTCAGCGTTTCAATTTATTAAACAACATGGATTCTCAGAAAATGTTATTTTTAAAAAACAGCACCAAAAAGGCGTACACCACAAATATGTACGCCTTTTTCAAAAGATATAGAGTTGGATTAGGACTAAACAACATCAATAAATGCATCAATGCCAAGCTTTTCAATCTGCTGTACTCGTTCTTCAGCATTGGCCCGGTCAGAAAAAGCCCCCG
>DMSR01000475.1 GCA_003457145.1 Bacillus sp. (in: firmicutes) | reverse complement strand
AGCACTGCCTATATCTTTATTGGTAAAATTGGAGCAAAACCAGAATTAATATCTGGTTTTGCCCGCTTCATCAATGGTCTTTTAATCCAGCTGAAGTATCATCTTCGCGATGCGAGGAAGCATACATCCGTTCTTGTGGATGAGTATTGATTGTGCCATCAGCCCTTCTTGAAGCGTATTCTGCTTTTGCCCTGGGTTCACCTTCGAGCTTATTGTTATTCTGGTTCGGGAAGTTCGTTACTTTATTTCGCATATTGGCCTCCGTGACGGGAAAATTACGTGTATGCACATAGCTGCACGCATCTATAGTATTGGTTAATTGCTATCATTGCATAACGATATTAAATATTGGTAAAGGATGATTATCATGCATGAATACCATGAACGATTAGCCAGCATGCTGTTGGAAAAAAACAGGGATATCACATATGAACAGGCATTGACCTGGGTTGAACTATTATGGGAGGATTTTGAATCCACCTATGCAAAAGCAGGCAGGGATTATATGGGCAGTGAGATGACCGAGAAGGTTGTCCGCCAATGGATTGAGCATTATGGTGGACAGCTGCATGAATTTGTCGCAAGGAATCCCAAATATAAGCATTTATTGGGCCAAGGGAAAGAACCGTCCGATCTCCATTAAAGATGCAAACTCGCTGTGTTAAAACTTGAAGGAACACCTCTATTAAAAAATCCCGGATGATCTTTGTCATCCGGGAAATTTTTTTTTGGAATGGTGGTTTCAAAGCTTTCGTGTTCGTTATCCTTCTCCGGGAAGAAATTCTAATTTCTTCCTTAATTTTTCCTCACTGTATATCCACCCTGTATAAGAGCTCAGGATTTCCAGATCCATACTTAGGTTCACGACCGCAACAAATGGATAATGTCCGTTGCTTCTGTAGCGCAAGTCGATAAACCTTACTTCGTAGTAATCATCATACTCATCACATTCCCAACGATAAACCGGAGAGAATGAAAGAAAAGCTGAAAGGTTTTTGTCTTTCTTTGCGGCTTCCAGGACAGGAGTCTCAGGAACAGGGACGCGGTTAAATTGATCAAGAACCCTCACATGACTTTTATGGGCGCGGCCTACGAAGAACTGATGTTTGTTCATGACAGCAACTCTCCAGTGGTGGAATTTCATCGTCGGAGCAATGATGATATCTGTTGCATCAGGGACTATTTGTTCTACTGCCTGCTTAACCCTTTGTTTAATGATGAACCGGTAAAGATAGTACCCAACAAGAATCACGTAGATCGCCAGGAATGTATAGCCCGGATCTGCGCCGAATGCCCAAAGGAACAATCCGACAACATGAAGCGCAAAAATAATCGGGTCAAAGGTGTTGATTATCCCCAAAGCGACCCATTTCGACGAAAAGGGCCTCAAAGCCTGGGTTCCGTAAGCGTTGAAAATGTCGACAAAAACATGAAGGAATACGGCAATAAATGTCCAAATCCATAAATGCAGCAAATTTGCTTCCGGATGGAAAAAATGAATTGTCCCTGTTATCAAAAGCGGCCAAAGCAGAACGGCCGGTATTGAATGAGTAATTCCACGGTGGTTGCGAATATACACTGCATTATTACGCAGTTTTAACACTGTATCTATATCTGGGATTTGCGACCCGGCAATTGTCGCTACTAGGACTGCACTGGCGGTTGCAGTACTGTCGCTGACCGCAGGGTCGAGGGTGGCCAATCCGCCAAGTGCAAGGCCCATTACAACGTGGGTACCTGTATCCATTTTAACCGCCTCCTCTTTTTAGAAATTTTTAATGTTAATTTTTTGCTATTTAAAAGTCCTTGTCACGATTTGAATAATAGTTTACTTTTAAAGGGCTGTCTTTGCAGTTCCTATTATCATTCGATTTTTGAAGTAAGGCTCTCTGTTAAATTGGACTGTTGATTTTCGTTCGAGGCGCTTCGCTTTCCGCAGGCTGGCGCTGAGCCTTCTCGTCGCAAGCTCCTGCGGGGTTAATCGGTCCCACGCGGACCATTTCCCCTAGGTCCCACCTGACTAGCTGAGTCCGCATGAGTTTACGCGCCTTCCACTGCAATCAACAGGATTTTTAAAGTCAACATTGGGCTTTAACAGAACCTAAAATAAAAAGGAGCTGTCTGTCATGATTCAAATGATTATTCACTATGAAGTAAAACAAAGTCTGCTTGGCCAGTATAGGGAGGCAATCGATAAAATTTCAGCGATGCTCCCGGATTTCGAAGCGGACATGTTTTCGTGCAGCCCGTCGGAACAGCAGAATATGTTCATTGAATCATTCTATGTACCGACTGAAGCGCATTACCATGCATTGAAAAAAATGCGGCTTTCCCGGGCCCACTCAGTGTTCGGCCGATTTGATAACATTGTGCCAGGCGGGCTTGAGGGCATAGCGTTCATGGCAATAAAACAGAAACGTTAATATTATATTCCCAAATTTCCGGAATGTTTAACACCTGGAGGAACAAAAGTGATAAATAACAACATAAAAAGTATTGATATAATGGATATTAGATCCTTTCAGGATGACCTGAT
>DMSR01000413.1:3071-5421 GCA_003457145.1 Bacillus sp. (in: firmicutes) | reverse complement strand
CCTAACTTTTAATAGTTGTTATAAAGAAAATTGGCCCCCATAACTCTAATACGGGATCTGCCCGATTCTAATTTACTCAAATTGTTTATGCAATTTGTTGATAAACGTCACTGACAATGATTAGGAAATCAGATTTAATATAGTGTGTAACCGGATTTTCACCATAAATATTCGGCTTATGATCTTGGCTAAGGGGCATTAGGCGTGGGTTCCAGTTTTTTAGCATAAACGGTAATTTTCCTCTATCTAATGCAGTTTAAATTCCAAGATAATATTCTTAAAAAAAAGCCGGATAAAAAGAATTAGAATAAAAGCTCGGGATTGCTACTAAATATGAAAGGGGACAGCACTTATTTGCACACCGATTTCGCGGTGCTTTTTATTCCTATTTAATACATATTTAGTGTGCTATTTGTTTGATAGGAAAGCATTCCATTTCGTTCCCAGATTATTCAAAGGTTTATCGACACACATTTGCAACAATGGTATAATTGGTATCGGTTACAAGATTAAAAAGTTCGAAAATTTTACAACATTGGAGGGATGGGCATGGAACAGTTGAATCTATATCAAAATAACTATTTGATAGTCTTTGTGTTCCTATGTCTGGGGGTATTGCTGCCAGTGGTGGCTTTGTTTGCAGCAAAGCTTCTTCGGCCAAAGTACAAGCCGGACGAGCAAAAATATACCACCTACGAGAGCGGAATCGAACCATTCAGCGACGCACGGGTTCAATTTAACGTGCGCTATTATGTTTTCGCCCTTATGTTCGTTATTTTTGATGTTGAAACAGTGTTTTTGTATCCGTGGGCTGTCGCCTATGAAAAACTCGGAATCTTTGCGTTGATTGAAATGCTGATCTTTGTCGTGATGCTTCTCATCGGACTCATCTACGCATGGAAAAAGAAGGTGCTAAAATGGATTTAAAATTGGAAGATATCTCTCCAGAAGAAATGGCAGAACTCCAAAGAAATGTATTTGTGACTACACTCGAGCAGGTAAAAGGCTGGGCACGGAGCAACTCGATGTGGCCAATGACTTTCGGTCTTGCCTGCTGCGCCATTGAAATGATGGCATCCAGCTCGGCACACTATGACCTTGACCGTTTCGGAACGTTTTACCGGAACTCACCGCGTCAATCCGATGTCATGATCGTGTCAGGAACTGTTACGAAAAAAATGGCTCCAACAGTCCGCAGGCTATATGACCAGCTGGCCGAACCCAAATGGGTTATCGCGATGGGTTCATGTGCTACTGCAGGCGGTCCATACGTAAAGTCATATTCCGTTGTTAAAGGGGTCGATCAGATTGTTCCGGTCGATGTTTATATTCCGGGATGCCCGCCCAATCCTGCAGCACTAATTTACGGGATTAATAAATTAAAAGAGAAAATCCGTTACGAGGCGAAAACCGGGAAGAAGGTGATCTAACCAATGAGCGGGGAAAAGGATTTAGACCAGATAAAGAGAGAAGCAGCGGAAAAGGCAAAGGAGCTGGCAAAACAGCGACTTGCCGCAAAGCAATCGGGTGAAGGAAGCGCACAGAACCAGTCATCCGAAAAGACCGATAAACCTGAAGTGAAACAAAATGAAGCCCCAGCAGTTCCAGAGGTGCCAGCATCAGATGAAGACGGAGACCTCGCAAAGAGAAAAGCAGCAGCCGCAGCAAAAGCAAAGGCCGCTGCAGCAGCAAAAATGAAATCAAAGGGCCAGGCAGAAGGTGCCGAAGCTCCAGCGAGTGATGATGATGCAGACCTCGCAAAGAAGAAAGCAGCAGCCGTAGCAAAAGCAAAGGCCGCCGCAGCAGCGAAAATGAAAGCAAAGGGCCAGGCAGAAGAAGGTGCCGATTCTTCAGCAGGTGATGATGATGCAGACCTCGCAAAGAAAAAAGCAGCAGCCGTAGCAAAAGCAAAGGCCGCAGCGGCAGCGAAAGCGAAGGCAGCAGCAGCCGGAGGGTCAGCCGACGACGAAAAAGCTAAAGCGATTGCCGCAGCTAAGGCAAAAGCAGCCGCAGCCATGAAAGCGAAGGCAGCCGCCGGTGCAAAGACTGAAGAACCTGCAGAAGAGAAAAAGCCTTCTCCTAATCAGCCTTATTTAGATAAATATGTTAAAGCCATCACAGATAACCTTGGCGAAGATGTTTTGGAAGATTACTATATTAATACATTATCAAAGGATGTACCGACGCTTGTAGCGAAGGCCGATTCATATCATCGCCTGGCTGCATTCCTGAAATACAATGAACTCCTCGGATTTGATTATCTATCAGAGCTTCACGGCACTGATTTTGAAACCCATATGGAAGTTTATGTGCATTTATATTCATACAAAAACAGGCAATCAGTCGCGCT
>DMSR01000413.1:0-2947 GCA_003457145.1 Bacillus sp. (in: firmicutes) | reverse complement strand
TGAACGTGGGTCCTCAGCATCCGAGTACGCACGGTGTATTCCGCCTCGTCCTTAAAATTGACGGCGAGATCATTGTTGAAGCAAAACCAGTTATCGGATATTTGCATCGCGGGACAGAAAAGCTTGCGGAAGATCTGCAGTATACTCAAATCATTCCGTATACAGACCGGATGGATTATGTTTCTGCAATGACCAACAACTATGTAATCGTCCATGCAGTGGAAACCATGATGGACATCAAAATACCGGAACGCGCAGAATATTTGCGGATCCTCGCAATGGAATTGAACAGGGTTGCCAGCCACTTGCTGTGGTGGGGGACATTTATCCTCGATTTCGGTGCTACGAGCCCATTGCTGTACGTATTCAGAGACCGTGAAATGATCCTGAACCTGCTAAATGAACTATCAGGTGCGCGCCTGACATTCAATTATATGCGAGTAGGCGGCGTGAAGTGGGATGCTCCTGAAGGCTGGCTCGAGAAGGTTGCTGATTTCGTTCCTTACTTAAGAGGGCAGCTGAAAGGCTACCACCAACTTGTTTCAGGAAATGAAATCTTCCTTAACAGAACGAAAGGCATCGGTACATACAGCAAGGAGGATGCCATCAATTACTCATTGAGCGGACCAAACCTTCGCAGTACCGGCGTGAAATGGGATCTCCGCAAGGATGAACCATATTCAATTTATGACCGCTTCGACTTTGACGTTGTCACACGTGAAGAAGGCGACGCACTTGCCCGCTATCATGTAAGATTGGGTGAAATTGAAGAGTCTCTAAAAATCATTGAACAGGCTTTGGAACAGTTCCCGAAAGAGGGGGAAATCATGGCCAAGGTTCCAAAAATCATCAAGGCTCCAAAAGGGGAAGCGTTTGTCCGGATCGAAGGCTCAAGAGGGGAAATTGGCTGCTATATCTCCAGTGATGGCAAGAAAGAGCCATACCGTCTCAAGTTCAGGAGGCCGTCATTCTACAATTTGCAAATCCTTCCTAAGTTATTAGAAGGTGAAAGTATCTCGAATTTGATTGCAATTTTAGGAGCGGTTGATATCGTTCTTGGGGAGGTAGACGGATAATGGTTGAGGAACTACTCCAATCAAGTCCTGGCCTGATCAACTTTGGAATTTTCTTTGCCCTGGCTGTTGTCCTTTTGTTTGTAATACTGGGATTTGTTACTATGGCCATTTTGGCTGAAAGAAAAGTACTTGGTTTTATGCAGGGGCGTTATGGTCCTAGCCATGTTGGCGGAAAATGGGGTCTCTTGCAGTCTGTTGCTGACGTTGTGAAACTCCTTGTAAAGGAGGACTTAATTCCAAAGCTGGCAGACAGGCCGCTATTCATCATTGCACCGGTAATCGCGTTCGCTCCGTCATTCATGGTCATGGCGACGATACCTTTGACTGATCGGCTGCAATTTGCGGATTTAAATGTCGGAATCCTTTATTATGTCGCCATTTCTGGCTTGACGATCGTCGGGATGCTAATGGCAGGATGGGCTTCCAATAATAAATTCTCCCTGCTTGGCGGCATGCGTGCTGCCGCACAGATGATTTCCTATGAAATCCCGCTTGTCATGAGTGTTCTCGGGATTATCCTGCTGACTGGCAGCCTTAACTTAAATGAGATTGTCGACGCACAGAATAATGGCTGGTTCATCCTTTGGCAGCCAGTGGCATTCATTGTCTTCTTCATTGCGGCTACCGCTGAACTGAACAGGGTGCCATTTGACCTTGCTGAAGCTGAAAATGAACTGGTCGCTGGATTCCATACAGAGTACTCAGGCTTCCGCTGGGCGATGTTCATGCTGGCTGAATATGTGTATATGTTCGCAATGTCCGCATTGATCACAGTGCTGTTCCTTGGCGGATGGCTTCCGCTGCCGTTCTTGGGATTCATCCCGGGAGCTGTGTGGTTTGCGCTTAAGTTCAGTGTTGTGGTATATATCCTCATTTGGTTCCGGGCAACATTCCCGCGTATCCGCGCAGACCAGCTGATGGAATTCGCTTGGAAAGTACTTTTGCCGGTATCATTGGCAAATATTTTCCTTACTGCTTTGATAAAAGAATTGCTGAATATTTTCTAAACTAGGAAAGGGAGCTGTGCCGGGAAGAACCGTGCCTGCTTCCTGCATTAAAGGGGTGAATAACGTGCTAGGATGGACTAAAGGATTAGCTTATACCCTTAAACAATTAACTCGCGAAAAGCTTACCTATGATTATCCAAACGAACCGATTCCGCTTCCGGACCGGTTTCGTGGGATTCAGAAGTTTTATCCCGAAAAATGTATTGTCTGCAATCAGTGTGCTAATATTTGCCCGACAAATTGCATTAATTTGACCGGTAAAAAGCATCCTGATCCAACGAAAAAAGGCAAAATCATTGATACGTATGATATCAACTTCGAGCTTTGCATCCTCTGTGACCTATGCACAGAAGTTTGTCCAACTGAAGCGATCATCATGACGAACAACTTTGAACTTGCTGAATACAGTCGGGACGAATTATTTAAGAATCTGGAATGGCTGGACGAAAATGATGAGAATATACGGAAGGTGAATAAAGCATGACGTTATCAGGCGAATTTTTTGCGTTTATGTCACTTGCTTTAGTGGCGGTAATCGGCGGCGTGCTATTACTAAACCTTACCAAGGTGATCCATATGGTCGTTGCGCTCGTCTTTACATTCGTCAGTATTGCAGGAATCTATATTTTGTTATCCGCTGAGTTCATAGCGGTTGTCCAAGTTATGATCTATTCCGGTGCGATCACGATCATCATGCTATTCGGAATCATGCTTACCAAGCACAGTGAAGAAGAGGAGCCGAAAACCGGAACGTGGCGCAAGCTCCTGCTATTTGCAGGCATCCTTGGTTTTGGGGCTGCAGTTTATCTAGGTATCTACGATTTGAATTTCGAGGCAGTGCCAAATACGCTGCATGAAAAAAAC
>DMSR01000322.1 GCA_003457145.1 Bacillus sp. (in: firmicutes) | reverse complement strand
TTCGGTGATGCTGAAAGAAATTATGCGCGGGCAAGTAATATGATCGAAAAAGCAAGTGCTGGGAATCCGGATATTGTGGTTCTCCCAGAACTATGGACTACTGGTTATGACTTGGAAAACCTTAAAGTAAAAGCGGAGGTAGAGGCCAATGAGGCATCTGCATTCTTAATGGCAGCCGCCATCAAGCATAATGTCCACCTTGTCGGCGGCTCTGTTGCCAGCAAAACGGATGATGGCATAGAAAATACTATGCTCGTTTTCGACAGGCATGGAAAACCTTCAGGTAAATATAGCAAGCTCCATCTGTTTAAGCTTATGGATGAGCATTTGTATCTTGCTGCAGGGACGGAAAAAGGTCTTTTTTCTCTGGACAGCCATAAATTTGCCGGATTGATTTGTTATGACATCCGCTTCCCTGAATGGGTCCGTGCCCATGCATTGCAGGGAGTGGAGGCGATTTTTGTAGTTGCAGAATGGCCGATCCAGCGTCTTGAACACTGGCGCGCCTTACTCATTGCCCGGGCAATTGAGAACCAGTGTTATGTAATTGCCTGCAATCGTTCCGGATCCGATCCAAACAATAGATTTGCAGGACATTCCATGGTGATTGGGCCGTGGGGAGATGTAATTGCTGAAGCAGGAGAAAATCAGGAAATCCTTACTGCTGACATAGACCTTGAACAGGTTCGGGAAGCACGGACAAGGATTCCTATTTTTGCCGATCGCAGGCCGGAGCTGTATTAGCCGGAATAATTTGTAAAGTTTTCCCCGCCTTGATTCTTGCTTTTCGTACCGCCTTGCATCTGCATTATTAATTGGCTTCTGGTCTCTCCATAGAGCCTTCTGAACTGAGAACACAACAAATCTGTATAACCAGAAGCCAATTTTTACTTTTGATTGAAAAAGCAANNGTTTTTCAATTTTGAAAGGTTATTTTCGTAAACTTTGTTGCTTTTACTTTTGATTGAAAAAGCAACAAAGTTTACGAAAATAACCTTTCAAAATTGAAAAACCGCCCATATAAATTCCAATCAGTTCCGTTTTCATGTGCTTTCTTAAAATACGTGCTGATATGACTGTCGTATTGGCGTTGTTATTGATATATAAAAACCTTCTTTATATATTAAACCTCATTTTGTGCATCGTATTGGATGAGGTTCTCTTGAATTTTTGAGCACTACCCATTCCCTTTTAAATAAGGTGTTTTGTCCTTATTCGAGTAACGATTAAAGTAAATAAGTGGAGTTTTTTCGGTTAAATTCTGAATGAAGCTCATTTCGGGTAATATAAGGGGAATTTTTCCGGTTATGCAAAGCAAAGTACATCATTTTCGAAATTTTTTTAGTCAATAGGCGGAATCTCTCCGTCTATTTTTGCTTTTTTTGATGATAATTACTTATTAAACGGAATTTTTCCGTCTATCAACCCGATTTCATAACCTGAATGTGATACCTTATTAAATAAAGTAAAAGACGTATGGCAATTCTTACGTCAATTCTTGTGTCTTTAAAAACCAAAACCGAACCCGTTAATAAATTCCCGAGCCGTTTTTTTTCGGTTGCTGGAACTTTCAGTTTCACTCTGGTTTTGCCCACATTTCTTCCGGGTTCAATTCATAAATCCCATTTTCTCTGTACATATAATGGTTAATGATGAACTCTCTTCGGATCGTAGCATAATCTTCATGAAAATGTTTGATGTATTCATTCAGTTCTTTTTCCTGATATTTCTTTCCCGTTTTTAAACCGCGGACAATATGTTCAAACACAATAAGCTTCTTCTTTCGCTGGGCGGGGATAATTTTCAATTTCCCCTCTCTCGTTATAAAGTTATCTATTACCTTTTGTCTTTCCATATTCTGTTCGATCAAAGCATCCACCTCACCTTCCTTTTTCTCAATCAGCTTGCTTAATGCCTTTGCCTGTTGCTTAATGACAGATTCATTTAAGTGGAAATAGATTGTATTTTTATCCCTGCGTTCATAAATTAAATTTGTGTCCCGAAGCTTTTTAATATGGTGGGTTATGGTGGGAGGTGTAAGCCCAAGCTTTCCGGCAATTGCCTGGCCATGAAGAGGGCCGTTTGCAAGCAAAGCCACTATTCTTATTCTTGTTGGGTCTCCCATTGTCTTGTGGAATGCAACAATTCTGTCCAACTGCATGAAATAATCACCTCTAGCTATTTAAATAAATATCTAATTAGTTATATATCTAATATAATATATTTTCCTATCCCATGGGAAGCCCATAAATTAAGTCTCTTTTCAATACCTTGTTGCTTATATACCAAAAGTAAAGCTGACCATCAAGCCGGGATCTGTGCCCCGCTCCTTTATAGTGTAGAATGGCTCACGGCTTTTTTACCCTTTCAGCTATGCAATAAAAAGAAGCAAGGATTTTTCTCCCTGCTTCTGCTAAAAGTTATAGATATTCGTTTTCGTGCTTTGCCTTCAGGCGCTGCCATCTTCTTTCTACTTCTTCCTCGAATTGAACGAGCATATCCTGGTTTTCCTCTTTCAGTAAATGCTTCGTTTTCCCCATGAATTTCAGCCAATCTGCAAGTGGAATTTTCTTATTTTTCGCTTCTGGATCATAGGTAATATTCGTGACTCCTTCTTCTACCTCGTAAAGAGGGAAGAAGTTTGAGTTTACAGCTGCTTCAACAATTGTCTGCCCGTAACGGTCATCTGATTTCCAGTTAAGCGGACATGTGATCAGCAACTTTCCATAGACAGTACCGACGTTTTGAGCATACCACTGTGCCTTTGCCGCCTTTTTGACAAGATCCTGCGGAAATGCTTCTGTCCCTGTAAATACATAAGGAATATTTGTAGAAGCCATGATTTGAGCTGTGTCCTTGTGATGGAAAGTCTTGCCTTTTTGAGCTTTGCCAACATTCGAGGTGCTGGTCATATGGCCAAATGGTGTTGAATAAGAAAGCTGCGAACCTGTATTCATATAGCCCTCGTTATCGTATTCAAGCATAATCAGCTTGTGTCCGCGCAATGCAGTACCAATAGCGGACCCCATGCCGATGTCCATTCCTCCATCNNTCCATCACCGGTTACCATAACGAAAGTTGCATCCGAGGAAATCTCTATTTCTCCCCTTCTCTTTAACTCAAGGAAGGCTTCAAGCGTTCCTGACAATGTCGCTGCACCATTTTGGAAAAGATTATGAAGAGTTGTTTGTTTATGTGAAGTATGCGGATACGCAGTTGTAACTACATACGCACATCCCGTCTGGAACAAGACGACAAGATCCCCTTCAATTCCTTTAAAGAATAATTCAAGACCGCCAAAAATCCCACACCCTGGGCAAGCCCCATGTCCTGACGCAATCCGCTTTGGCTTGGAAGTCAGCGAACGCAAAGGTGGAATCTTAACATTAAGCTTATTCTTTTCTTCATCCCTAGTTACCTGGATAAGACCAGATTTAAAGACATCTCCATGCTGTGGTTCTATTACTTGTTTCATAGTTTTTTGCGGATTGCCAGGAACATGGCCATAATAGTCAAAAGGCTTTTCTGCAAATCCATTTTCCATTGCTTCTATCGCCAGGGAAAAGAATGCTTCCGCATCGTCTGCATAAAAGTCTTTACCTCCAAGACCAAACACTCTGCTCTGTACGATTGTTGAATTATTCCTGTCTTCCTGCAATGCAGATTTAATTTCATGTGTTAAATTTGGTCCGTGTCCGCCATAAGAATCCGCACGCTCACCTACAAGCAATGACTTGACGTTTGCCAGCGCCTCCCTGATTTCCTGAGCCGGGAACGGACGAATGATGTTCGGGCTGATGATTCCAGCTTTAATCCCTTTCTCCCGAAGCTGATCTACTACATCCTTGGCTGACTCGGCTGCTGAGTTTAACAGGAACAATGCAACTTCAGCATCCTCCATCCTGTATAAATCAAGAATTTCATAGTTTCTGCCTGATAATTTTGCGTATTCAGCTGTAACTTCTTTGTAAACGTCTTTAGCTTTATACATTGCTTCAGATTGCTGGAAATGGTTATTGATCAAATCATCACCATTCATATGGGCACCGATTGTTACCGGTTTCTTCGGATCCCTGGCGAAATTGTATTCAGTTGGACATTCGCCTACAAATTGCTGGACTACAGCCCTGTCCTTAAAGTAATTTACCTTCCGCTTCTGATGCGATGTGAAGAATCCATCATAGGCCACCATTACCGGCAGACGGACATCAGAATGCTCGGCAATCTTAAGTGCCATGATATTCATATCGTACACAGCCTGCGGAGTCCTCGCAGTTAAAATCACCCATCCGGTATTCAATGCGAAATACAAGTCTGAGTGGTCGCCGCGGATATCAAGCGGACCGCTGATTGATCTTGTCACAAGGTTCATGACCATTGGATAGCGTGTTCCAGACTGTACTGGAAGCTGCTCAAGCATATACATCAAGCCATTCGCACTTGTTGCGTTGAACACTCGCGCACCAGTTGCGGCTGCGCCATAGCATATACCTGCCGAACCATGTTCCCCGTCTGCCGGAATCAGTTTGATATCATGCTCTCCCCTGGATTTCATCTGGTCTAAATATTGGGCAATTTCCGTGGAAGGGGTGATTGGAAAATAGCCCATGATATGATAATTAATCTGTGCTGCAGCCATTGCTGCCATTTCGTTCCCTGATTCAAAAGTAGTGATTTGTTCAGCTGCACCCAGCTTCTTCAAGTTCTCTTCTAAAGTAGCCATTAGGAAACCCCTCCAGTCACATAAGGATATTGATGTTTAACTTTATTTTCATCTGCGTAGCCAATCATTTCCCTTAACTCGCTGAGGGCGGATGTCGGACATGCTTCAACACACTTCAGGCAGCCTTTGCAATACTGGTAATCAATCCCTTTTAGGAACATCTGCTTCCTGCCTCGTTTGTCTTCTCCTTCTTCCCAAACAAAACAATAATCTGGACACGCTGTATCACACGCAGCACAGTTGATGCACTCTTCCTGGACAAATTTTGGCAGGAACCCTTGTCTGGAACCGCTTAAATCCTTTAGAATGCTGTTTGCCTGTGCAGTGATGACTCCGCCAATTTCCTGTGTTTCATATCCAAGTATTGAAACGGGACGCCTGAACTCTTTTCCTTGTGCCTTTTCATCCATCTCATAAGTCTTAAATTTCACTTCATTGTATCCACGCTCAAACGTCCTGATATTAGGTTCGACCATATGAGGATATTTCTTTTCGAACGTTTTCCGAATGACATTCTTCATTTCCTCAGGATCCAGGAAAGAGTTAATCCTATATAATGCACCCAGCATAGCTGTATTTACTTTAGTTTTTTCTTCCACCGCGATGGAGAGCGCATCCACTATCGCAAGTGTTCCATATTCTAACTGAAGATCTTTTTTGATTTCGTCAAATTCTCTAGTGGTATTCACAAGCAGGATGCCATCAGGACGCAAACCGCTGACTACATCGACCATTTTATATAGCGCTTCATGGAAAACTCCGACAACATGTGGTTCCTCTATCGGACTATGAATACGTATTTCAGTATCGGGGTCACAAAAACGCACAAAACTTTTTACAGGTGACCCTTTCTTCTCTGACCCATATGAAGAAAAGTTCGATCCGTTCAATCCCAGTCCAAGGACTCCGGCTTCCGCCAGCATTTTTCCAGCGAGGTTCGCACCAAGCCCTCCAATTGATTCAAGTCTGATCTCATAAAACCCTAATTCATTCTTCTTCGGTAAGATAGACATATTCTCCCTCCCCTATTTTGGTTGCTAAAAAGGCAATTGAATTTCAACATTCCCCACTTTAATTTTAATGACTTTTATTTAATAATGCTGTGACATAAATCAAACATTATGAAGTTTTTATTACAACACCCCAAAAAAATATCCATTTAACGTATGTTTTATAAAGAAATTCTTTTATATAACAGGTTATCATTTGTATTAGTACAGATACTCCAATTCCTTTTCCTGGGATANNATACCGGGTAAAGAGGACAGAGTCTTTTTTGGGGGTCTCTAATTAAGGGAGGAAATATGAAACAACGTGATTACTACTTTGACAATGCCAAATTTATTCTGATCTTTTTCGTTGTATTTGGCCATCTGCTCCGGTCTTTTATCGAAGATAGTGAAATGATCTATAATATATATAAAGTGATTTATTCATTTCACATGCCGGCCTTCATACTTGTGACAGGATTCTTTGCGAGAGGCTTCAATAAAAAGGGGTATGTTTGGAAGATCGCGAGAAAATTAATTCTTCCATATATCATTTTTCAATTGATCTATTCAATTTTCTATTATTTTCTTTATAGCAAGTCTACATTTACGGTAGACCCATTTAACCCGCATTGGTCGCTCTGGTTCTTAATAAGTCTGTTCAGCTGGAATCTGATGCTGATTGGTTTCTCGAGGGTCAAGCCTGCGACAGGCCTTTTAATTGCTTTTGCCCTTGGTCTTGGGGTAGGTTATATGGAATGGGTTTCAAATTACTTAAGTCTTTCGAGGACCTTCGTGTTCTTTCCATTTTTCTTACTCGGATACCATCTGACCAAGGACAATATCAGGATGCTGACACAGCCAGCATTTAAACTTAGTGCTATAGCAGCATTTGTAAGTATTTTTGCGTTATTTTACTTCAATCATGACATTGACTATAAATGGCTCCTGGGATCAAAACCATATTCCGTAATGGAGGCTGCTTCCATTTCAAGCATGTTCACCCGTTTCGGGTTCTATTTCTTAAGCCTGCTGATGGTGTTCAGCTTCTTAACCATTGTTCCTAAAAAGCAATATTTCTTCACAGACTTAGGAAAAAATACACTTTACGTGTATTTGCTTCACGGCTTTTTCGTCCGCACGTTCCGCGTGAGTGAAGTTCAGAACTTTTTCCAGGAACCTGAGCGCTTCTTACTGCTGGCAATGATTGCCCTGCTGCTGACCTTGGCATTATCAAGCAAATATGCAGCTGCTTTGGGACAGCCTATAATCGAATTTAACACTTCTAGGTTAAATCGAATGAAATTCCGCTTAGCAGCAGCAATCAGGTTTTATCGCAAAAAATTATTGAGCGAGTGATCGCAGCATGCAACTAAAAAATCGCGAAAACAATGTTATCTAGGAGCCATTTACCAGAATGGCTCTTTTTTGCAGTTTTTTTGCTTCGGCAGAAATTATTACATAAAAAACGAGACGAGGGATTTCATCTGTCCTTTTTGTCTAAACTGAGATATAATTAAAAGTTGATTTACTGCTGGACTTTTAAAATAAGGAGATACCCTAAATGAATATCGTTTTGACCACGCTTAACGCGAAATATATACACACAAATCTTGCAATCCGTTATTTAAAGTCATACGCATACCCGGAGTTTGATATTGAGCTTACTGAGTATACGATCAAAGATCCAATCATCAATATTGTGACCGACCTAATCCAAAGGAAGCCGAGTGTAATTGGGTTCAGCTGCTACATCTGGAATATTGAAGAGACCATTAAAGTGATCAAAATGATCAAAAAGATTGATTCATCAATAAAAATTGTCGCAGGCGGTCCAGAGGTCACCTATGATGTTACCGACTGGATGAAAGAGGTTGAGGAATTTGACTTCATTGTCATAGGGGAAGGAGAACAGACTTTCAAGCAGTTACTGCTTGAAATCCAAAGCAGCAACGATTTTACCTCAGTACCTGGTATAGCTTTCAGGATAAATGACAGAATCCAGTTAAATCCTCAACAGAATAAGCTGGACTTAAAGGAGCTGCCATCCCCGTATCGATTTGCAGAAGATGTTCCGCACCTTTCCAAACGAGTAACTTATATCGAAACAAGCCGAGGCTGCCCTTTCAGCTGCCAGTTTTGCCTTTCTTCCATTGAAGTGGGTGTCCGTTATTTTGACAGGGAGAAGATAAAGGATGATATTCGCTATTTGATGGCTAATGGAGCGAAAACGCTGAAATTTGTGGACAGGACATTCAATATCAGCCGCAGCTATGCGATGGAAATGTTTAGATTCCTGATTGACGAGCATTTGCCAGGCACAGTATTCCAATTTGAAATAACGGCCGATATTATGAGGCCAGAGGTAATCGAATTCTTGAATCAAGAAGCTCCCGCCGGCTTATTCCGCTTCGAAATTGGTGTTCAATCAACGAACGATTATACAAATGAGCTGGTTATGAGGAAACAGAACTTTGAAAAGCTCAAGCGCACCGTTACTATGGTAAAGGAAGGCGGCAAAATTGATCAGCATTTGGACTTAATTGCCGGTTTGCCAGAGGAAGACTACCATTCCTTCAAGAAGACTTTTAATGATGTATTCGCAATGAGACCAGAGGAATTGCAGTTAGGTTTCCTGAAAATGCTGCGAGGGACAGGGTTAAGGCTAAGAGCCGATCAGCATGACTATATTTATATGGATCATTCCCCATACGAGATTTTAGGTAACAATGTCCTTGATTTCAATGACATCATTAAAATCAAACAGGTAGAAGATGTTCTTGAAAAGTACTGGAATGACCACCGAATGGACAGGACGCTCGAATACCTTGTCACTAAGGTATTCCCAACTCCGTTTGATTTCTTTCAGGAGTTTGGATCCTATTGGGAACAGAAAGGCTGGTCAAGGATTGGCCATCAACTGGAAGACTTATTCAAAAGATTATTCGATTTCCTTAAGAAAAAGGGTACAGCCGACCTTGATATCATTCAAAGCTTAATGAAGTATGATTATCTGGCCAGCATGAAATATAAGCCAAGGAAGCCATGGTGGGAGATGCAGTCGGACAAACAGCAAAGATCCGAAATCTACCGGGGAATCATACAGAATCCGACAGTGCTTGGTTCCCGGTTTGTCCAGTTGAAAATTACTGAAAAAGACCTTTATAAACACACCTTAATTGAGGAAATCTCATTTGACATTGAGCAGTATAAGGAAACGGGAGTGCTTGTCAAATCTCCTTCTTATTTACTGGTCTATTTCGACCCAAAAATCGAAAGACCCGATTTCTTCACATTCTTTGAAAAAAATATTAAGCCGGCTTAATTGCCGGCTTTTGTCATTTATTTTTCTTTTTTGTTTTCTTTTGTTTTTTTGCCAGCAAACGGTATTTCATACAGCTTGCTAGCATTCATATCGCCAAACTCCATTCCGAATTCAACGTTATATGGCTTTTGATGTCTTTCAGCACGCTTCTTCATCATGCTCTTCCTTTCCTGCCTTGCTTTGAATTCCTGTTCGCAAATTTCATTGTATCCTCACCAGATGTAAATTCGGCAGCGAATTCAGTCTCCTGCACATTTTTCTTAGGTGTGTTTGTGTATTTAGCTAAAGCATTTCTTTCTGCCTTCCTTTTAGCCATTTTTCCCACCTCCACAGTTCTTATTTTTCACAATTCACGGTTCGCTATGTATACGTTTCATTACCTAATTTTACAAATGGAATTTCTAATAAAAAACCGGATTGGACAAAAAATAACAATAAAAGGAGGATCGTTATGACTGACAAGAACCCAAGCCTTAAACCTTTGGATATTGAGGAAACCCTGCCACACCAAGTGAATGCCCCGAGCTTTAAGAAAGCGGGCATTGAAATGAAGGCTCCATTCGAGAATGAACATGGTGTTATTATCGGGGACAGCAAATATGCATCCCCGAATTCTCCATTGGAAAACTGGTCAGATGAAACAGACCCAGAAATCATGTCGGGAGACGAATGGATACATCCAACAAACGACATCGGCTGGAATACAGCTGAGAACAGAGAATTGCTTGAGGAGAAGCGAAAGCCGCAGGGCTATCCATTTATGCACCCGACAAAAGATGTCAGCAAGGGGCAGGACTGAATGACTTACTGAACTACCTTGCGGTTAACCAATAAACTCTGTCAGATGCAACAAAAAAATCCGGGATTATTCCCGGATTTTCTCCATATAATTTTCGAAAAGACTAGTTAGAATTTTTCCGAAATGGCAGCATTGCTTAGCCAATGATTACTCTTTCCTTTGGATAATGAATACTTTCCTTAGGTGTTTTTCCGCCGATAATCAACAGGAACGAAATGACACCTACACGGCCAATAAACATTAAGATGATGATGACGATTTTTCCAAATGGTGACAGCTCAGAGGTAATCCCCATTGACAAACCGGTTGTTCCAAAAGCTGATGCAACCTCAAATATGATTGCCATCAATGGCTGGTTCTCAGACATCATCAAGATTATGACCGCAAAAAAGCAAATCAGCACCGCCATAATTGAGACTACAAGCGCCTTAATAACATCCTCTGGATGCAGTTCTCTTTTAAATATTTTGACCGATCGCCTGCCACGAGCAAAATGGTAGAGGAACAACAGGTTCAAAGCAAATGTGGTCGTCCGGATTCCACCTCCAACGGAGCTAGGAGATGCACCGATGAACATTAAAGCAGACATAAGCAGCAGTGTTGGATCAGAAAAGTCACTTATATCCATAGTAGCAAGCCCGCCATTCCTGGTTGTTGCTGACTGGAATAATGAATAAAAGAATGCTTCATGCCAAGTTTTATCAGCAAAAAAAAGATTTATTTCAAAGCTGAATATGGCAATTGCTCCGAACAGGAGCAAACCAAAGAAGGTGAGTGTCGTTAGTTTGGTATAGAGAGAGAAGGGAAAAGCAGCTTTTTTATTCCTTCTTAATAAAAATCCTTTTAATTCAATTAGCACTGGAAAACCAATTGCACCCAGGGTAAGTAAGACAATATTGATGCTCTGTACGAAATAATCATTAGCAAAAGGGATCAGTGAGGCTCCTGTGATATCAAAGCCTGCATTTGTTGTTGCGCTCACTGAAGCAAACATTCCTTGCAGGAAAGCCTCCTGCCATGTCGGAAAGAATTTAAGAAAATACACTCCAAGAATAATCGAACCGAGAATCTCAATTAAAACAATGATTACAAGGATTTCTTTTAATAATTTTACTAAGCCAGACATATTTGTCTGATTCTGATCGGTCATGATTAGCCTGCGTTCTGTAAGCCCGATTTTCTTTCGCAATATAAGCCAAAAAAAAGTACCCAATGTCATAATGCCAATTCCGCCAAATTGCAATACGAACATCAATATGAAAATTCCAGGTACAGTAAAGGTTTCACTCGTAGGAACCACCGTTAAACCTGTTACGCTGACTGCGCTGGCAGCAGTGAATAAAGCATCTAAAAATGACCATTTTGCCCCTGGCTGAATAGCAACTGGCATGCTCAATAAACTCATTGCTACTACAACGGCAATTAAGTAATACGAGACAATTAGTTGCGCAGGGCTTAGCTTGTTTAAATTCCTCTTTAAGTTACTCCACATAATAGATTCCTTTCAGGCCTATTTCATATACATTACTATGATAAAGAATATCAAAAGAATAATAAAGTTTTTTCCTAAAGTAACCTTTTTTGCTTTGGCTATAAAAAGCTTTTGAACTTTACGATTTCTAATGAATTCTTGGCTTAGAACGATCAAAAACCAATTAAACGAGGGGGTAATTGCATTCTACAAGACAACTTCACCGAAAAATCTTTATTAAAGATATTCTACATTATAGCCTCACCAGGACAATATTAAAAACGGTACATATATTACCCATCACTTAAAAACATTACCATTCATGAACGAGAGAATAACAGCCAAACTATTTATACAGAGTTCTCTCTGTACAAACCCACTTTAAGGAGTTGACAAACGATGGCAAGAAGTTCAAATAAATTACTGGTACCGGGCATCGAACAATATCTGGATCAGGTAAAATATGAAATAGCACAGGAATTTGGTGTAAGCTTAGGCTCTGACACTGTTTCAAGAGCAAATGGATCAGTTGGCGGAGAAATCACAAAAAGGCTGGTTCAGCAGGCGCAGGCACAGCTTTCAGGCAAAAACCAGCAATAACAACTAAATAAAACATGGAAAAAGTCCGGAAATACTTTTCCGGACTTTAAAATTTACTTTTTATTACTATTCCCATTACTCTTGCCAGAATGCCCATTGTTGTCTTGCTTCAGACGATTTCTTTCTTCTTTGACCTGTCGTCCGTTATTGCTGCTTTTGCTTTTGACAACTTGCTGAACTTTTTTTTCATAATTATTTTTGCTTTGGCTGTTATAGGAATTGCCATTCTGTCCCCGGTCATTCTTCTTTTCTACACCAGGAGCAGGTGGGGTAACTGGTTTTGCTTTTGGCAGCTCAGGTTCTGTTTTCTTCACTTGACCTGGTGCATCCTGCTTCCCTGGCATTTGCACCGGATTTGCAGGCTTTTGCACCGGATTTGCAGGCTTTTNNTTGCACCGGATTTGCAGGCTTTTGTGCCTCTGGTTTATCTTCATTTTGGGCCGGTTCACTCTTCAGTTTATTTTCTTTCAGCAGATTAGCCTTATAAACCCCTGTAGTAACGCCCAGTTCCTGTGCATCTTCACGATCCTCACTAGTACCATCAATCACTTTAAGCTCAAGCTTCTCTTCCT
>DMSR01000154.1:2488-3055 GCA_003457145.1 Bacillus sp. (in: firmicutes) | reverse complement strand
TATCTTGCCTCAGACAAAAGTTCCAAAGGCTCTTGCTGATGATTACTGGAACTTCCATTACTGGTTACATCCTATACAAACAGTAGAAAAAGATCAGATTAAGACTTTGGAGGACAGATGTTGAATCTTGGATCTCGTCCATTTCTCAATGAAAACTGTTCCAGATTCCATTTCCAGATGCTAAATTGTGCTAGAAATAAAGCCAGATTTAAAAATAGGATGAATATAACTTACTTGATCTGGATCGGGGATAGGCTTGCTCGGGTCTCTGTAAGCACCAACTTCTTTGGCCGACCAACACCACGCTGCAGCAAAAGTCAAACGATAGATAGTTAGTATACCATCATATAATGCTAAAAGACATATAATCTTACCTTCTTATCATTGTTCTTACTCATTCTGGAATGAAGGTGCTAAAAAAGCTGAATTCAATTTATTTGTGATCGCTGAATGAAAAGTGCGTTCTGGCTTTGTTCAAAGATACACTTTTGGTCCGTATGACGTCATTTCTCGGACCCAAACCCCAGATTATCCAATGAAATTCACTATGTTTCTCCATTCTCCAAT
>DMSR01000154.1:0-2437 GCA_003457145.1 Bacillus sp. (in: firmicutes) | reverse complement strand
AGAATATATTGAGTTAAGGAATCGGTATGGGAGTTCTCATCTATTTCATGGATATCTCAATGAGTTTTCAGTATTTTCTTGATATTATGCTTTTAGAAATTCAATTACGTATATGAGATCGTATAGAAATCGGGTCTTCTCCCAACAAAACTCCTTTTTTATATGGTTTGATATGGATAATCGATTTTCGGAAACATACATGTTAGGCAAATATAGAAGAACCGATTGATAACTGATTGATTTTTTCATTAACAATAGTGAGGGGCATCATAAGCCAACTATTGATACAAATGGGTACCATATCTATATACTCTATACCTTGTATTCTTTTTTCTTATGACTCAGAATGCGCTGACGAAGCTATTCACTAGAGTTTGAAGTACTCAGGCATTTTGGCGAGTTTTGGACTACTTTCTTCGCGTATATATATTAAAATACTCTGTTTTTATACCTGTATTATCGGAGTTTTCATATTCTGTCTCTGTGACGTGGCTGTGTTCACGTCAACACCCTGTATTATTTATTTATTTTCGTACTGTATGTCTCCTTAAGCTACGTGTACTGGTACTGGTACTGGTACTGGCTTGTAACGCCTGTGATAGGAATGCTTCGTTCTCAGATTTAAATCATAATTTAATGCTTTTTCAATTTTCTTGTTGACTTTTTCTGTTGAAAATATTGATCTCAGCTGGTGCTGTTATTCGATCTGAGCCGTTGCTCTGTTCTAGCTGGTGCTAGTGTTCTACAGGAAGAGACTAATAAGGAAAGTAAAGCAGAAAATTATCCTCAAACAAAGCTAGCAAGTGATTTAGGTGGAAGACCGCCACAAAGAATTCTTTAACGAATAACCACCAGTATTTTTAACGAAGAACCACCAAGATTTTTAAGATGCATACGAGAAAGAGAACTGCCGCAATCAATAGTAGGGAGACAGAGTTTAAGGGAGAAATATCGGGAACCAGCGCCAACGTTGAACATTCCGCAGTCGGACCGTTCAATTTTTCGGCGGATACTAGCATATTATCCCAGAATGAACAAAATTTAAATGCAATTACCCATTTATCCAATAATAATACAAGCGAAACTATGGAAAAATCAGTAGATCAACTTTTCGGAGCTCACGAGCAAAAGTTTGAGTCAAAGCATTTTTCTCCTAGTGAAAACAATAATATTTCAGAGTTTAGAGACACGGGACGCATCATTGCGCTTGAGCAACAAGCCCAACGCACTGAGAATAAGCTGGCTAGCTTATCCTATTCCGTGGATGAATTGAAAAATGCTCAACTTGAATTGAGTAATGATATGAAGGCATCACGAGAAGAAATCCTAAGCAGAATTCAAAGAAGCCATTCTGAATTCGCGGAAATCTTAGCTCAACAAAGTGCTGCATTCGATAATAAATATGATAGTTCAATGTCCGCAATCGCCACTATGATTGCTGACTCTAAATCAAACAACAATAATAATAGCAATACGTACAGCAACAATAATATCAATAACAGGCCTACAGCTGTAGATACACCCTACTCTAGTGAGGTCGAGTTTATTCCTGCTTCTGCAATGGGTCGTAATGAACCTATTCCATCGGGAAAGGAGTTATTTCCACCATCAGGCAAGAAGATGGTGAATGGCGCTGTACCTTCAACGAACTCAGTTTTTGTAAACATCAAGAATGAGCCTAGCGACTCCAAAGCAAGTGTATGGAATGGAGCACCTTCTGGTACCATGCATGCGAATCTTGTGGAAGGAACAGCAAATGCCGCCCTTACTCCTGAAGTGAAAGCGATGATTGCGGAGCAGGCTAAAGCACTTGATGAGTATAAAGCATATGCTGAAGCTCATAGAGCCCACTTACGTCAACAGTCCGTGGACAGAAACTCCATTAACTGATCGGAAGCCACCAGTTTTTGCTGGAGCATCGTCTAGTGTACCAGCACAAAGCTTACCTCAGGATAGTGTACCTACCCTGACAGCATCTGCTAAGGCAACAAATATATCTAATGAAGGGTCAATTCGTAGTCTACAAGACCAATTGAATCTAATTCAAGAAATCTTGATGGCTAGAATGGATACAAGTGATTCAAAAGAGATGAAGACTAATGCTTCCTCCAAGAATACCAAAACACATTGCAGTGTTCCAATGCACAGTCAAGAAGACAAAACAGAACCATTTCAAGCTGAAGTGAAAGGCTGTTTACCTCATGAAGTTCCATTTTCATTGAAAGATTTACCACCAGATTTACGTGATCGAATCTTTAAACACTTGGATGATAATATAGGACCAAATGGAGTTTCAATCAAGGATGGGTTTATCAATATTCCGGTACCTGAACAAGGTATGTACCATAAGCTTCCTGAAGCTTGTGGTCAACCTCGAAGAAAAGGATATCACCAAGAGGAAGATAGGTCCGATACACCGATTAAAGCTCGCAGAGCA
>DMSR01000223.1 GCA_003457145.1 Bacillus sp. (in: firmicutes) | reverse complement strand
AGAACAATGACAGCTTCTTTAGAATCGACAAGAGTGGAAGTATTTAGGATGATATCCTGATGGACACGGATTTCTAACTCGGATAAAGCTTTTTCAACGAAGTTTGGGTCTGGCATTGTTTCCAGGAAATTTCCGCCTGATAAGTAATACATTTTGATTTTTCGTTCATGCTCTTCTGGAAGCAATATGTTTTCCAGCGTGACGCCAACAATATCTCCTTGCCAATCTGGAAGTTCAAATCCCCATAAATCTTCGATGCGCTTGATGTTTTCTCCATAGAAATCACCACCAGGAAGAACGAATGGATCAGCTCCCATTTCGCCTGCCCCTTGTACAGAAGAGTGTCCCCGGAATGGCATAAGTCCAGCATGCTCTCTTCCAAGGTGTCCGCGCAACAGTGCAAGGTTTGCTACCTGTGAGATATTATCCGTAGCAAAGGAATGCATTGTTAATCCCAATGCCCATGCATAGACAGCATTTTTGCTGTTGGCAAGCAGTTCTGCCAACTCGATTATACGATCTTTGGAGACCCCGGATGAAGAGACGATATCTTCCCAAGACTGGTCCTGTACCTTTGCTTTCAAATCTTCATACCCATTTACATGCTGATTTACAAATTCATGATTGATCGCAGAACCATGCTCCCTTTGCTCCATGGCGAACCAGTGCTTCATGATTCCGTGCATAAATGCGATGTCACCGCCAATATTGACCTGGTAGAAATCATCAGCGATTTTCGTTCCGAATAAAGCTGATTCAGGATTTGATGGAATCCAATATTCATCCATCGCAGGTTCTTTGTATGGATTCACAACAATGATCTTTGTTCCCTTTTTCTTCGCTTCTAGCATATATTTTGAAGAGACAGGTGAGCTGTTTGATGCTACGCTTCCCCAGAACATTAATACATCCGTGCCAATCCAGTCCAAGTAATTTGATGTGGAAGCTCCCACCCCAATCGAACGCTTTAAAGCTGTTTTGGAAGGGGAGTGGCAAATCCGGCTTGCATTATCGATATTGTTCGTTCCAAGAAAACGTGATACTTTGCCTGCAACATAGTAGGATTCATTTGTGATGCCTCGGCTTGTTAGGTAAAAAGCGTACTGTTTAGGGTCTAGCTTTTTCATTTTTTCAGCAATCATATCCATGGCATCATCCCAGGTAATTCGTGAAAACCTTCGCTCACCTTTCCTGCGGATCATCGGATAGGGAATGCGCCCTAATTTTCGAAGCTGAGTGCTGTCATATTTTCTTAGTTCGTCGATGTCCGCATGCAAGATTTCCGGATTAATGGAACCTACAGTATTCAGACGGAGGACATTCAGTCTCGTTGTACAAATATGAGGGCCGGTCAAAGTTTGATCGTAAAGACCTGATACACCTAGTGCGCAGCCATCACATACACCTTTTGTCAATATGTTTGTTGCATAACCGAAGTTATCGCGATTATCCCATAGGGTTTTAAACGTATCTCTTATATGTTTCGGTTTTACCTTGCCAAGTCCAAAAGGAATTGGGCTGACCCAATGCTCTGGTGCAGGCATAACCGCTTTTTTTTGTGGTCCTGGATGTTTTGTTTTTCCCAATCTTAAACACTCCCGTTTATGGTTCTACTAACCTATTGATTTAGTGGATCTAAAAAATAGACTCTGTTAAACTTGGCTGTTGATTTTGGTTCCAGGTGCTTCGCTTGCCGCGGAAGAATTATGCAAATTCTTCTTGGGACTGGCGCTCAGCCTCCTCGTCGTTTCACTCCTGCGGGGTTAATTGATCCCTCAAGAGAATCATTCTTCAACCTTGGTTTCATCTGCCCAGCTGATCCCGCTACGCGCCTTCCACTACAACCAACAGGGGGCTTTAACAGAGCCAAAAATAAAACCACCGTTAACTCAAAGCAGTGCTTCGAGTCTTAACGGTGGTTAGTCTTTAGCAGGTTCGCTGCCAAGTGCCATACCTTCTCAATTGCAAAATTTTTTTTGAATGTCTTCATCGAAAACGAAGATGGATATTCCGAAATCTCGGTCAATATCTATATCCACAAATAGTTCTACGAACTTGCATCCGAGGAAATTCTCCATCTCAACAGGTGGATTTTTACGATACATTTCTTTTACCATCTCGGTTCTGGCTGCCCTCAATGCCTGCTTTCCTTCATTTGCAGAAGCAATGAACTTCTCTACTGGTGAAAGGTTACCTTCCATTTCACAAATAGCCCACTTTTTACAGAAGGTAGTTGTAATTTTGCTTGGTCCTTTGCCCATGTGCTTCTTTCGAAAGGATCGGACTAAATTGCTGAATTCTGCCTCGTATTTATTCATTATATCCTCCTGTCAACTATACAGGGTTTAAGCTGATTGGTATTTTACCATACGAAGCAACAATAAAAAAGAAATTAACCAGCTAACCTTTCGTTTGCTGCATTCTGTTTCCGGAGTTTGTTGATATCACGGCGAATCAGAATAGAAACGATTAGTGCGACAACAAAAAGTCCGCTGAAGAAGGTCAAACTTGATGCATAGCTTCCAGTGGTATCTTTCATCCAGGCTGCGAACATTGGACCTGCTAACCCAGCTGCTGCCCATGCTGTCAAAATATATCCGTGAATCGCTCCAAGCTGCTTTGTTCCAAACATGTCACCAATAAATGCAGGAATAGCAGCAAATCCGCCTCCATACATCGTGTACACAATCGCCAGCATTACCTGGAATAGAAATGCTTCTTTTGTATGCGGCAGAAGCATGAATAATACAATCTGTGTTGCAAAGAAAATCGTGTAAGTGTTAGGCCGTCCGATATAGTCAGAAATCGATGCCCAGGCAATCCGTCCAAAGCCATTGAAAAGACCCAATACTCCAACCAGTGCCGCAGCTTCAGCTGTTGTAAGGCCGATGCTTTCTTGAGCTAGAGGTTTTGCCGCGGAAAGAATCGCGATTCCACATGTTACGTTTATGAATAGCATCACCCAAAGGTAATAAAAACGAGAAGTTTTAATAGCTTCATTTGCTGTCAATTGTGAAAGGTCTTGCTGAATCCTTACTTTGCCTGATGCTGCTTTTTCTTTAAAGCCTTCAGGGGCCCAATCAACAGGGGGGCGCTCAAGGTAAAGAGAAGATAAGGTCATAACGATAAAATAAGCGGCACCAAGAATATAGAATGTATTTGCAGTGCCAACGGATTTAATCAATGCATCCATGATCGGGCTGCTGATTGCGGCCGCAAATCCAAAACCCATAATCGCTAATCCGGTTGCAAGACCGCGGCGGTCCGGGAACCATTTCACCAAAGTTGATACAGGTGCAATGTAACCGACACCCAATCCAATTCCGCCTAATACTCCATAAGTGATATACAATAATGGCAAAGAACCAAGAGTAACAGCCAGTCCAGACCCTAAAATACCTGCTCCGAAAAAGCTTGCTGCGAGCAGACCAGCTTTTCTAGGACCATGCTTCTCGACAAAATGTCCAAGGAACGCAGCTGATAATCCCAAAAACAGGATTGCGAGGCTGAAAGTGAATTGCACTTGTTTTGAAGTCCATCCGAATTCCTCGATTAATGGATTCGTAAAGTTGCTCCATGCATAAACAGATCCTATGGAAATATGAATTCCCACTGCCGATGCAGCAATAAGCCATCGGTTTTTTGTTTTTTTCATCGTTATTACCCCTTATTCAATTATTTGTGTCGAGAATCTCATAACCTATCAAATTAGAGATTCAATTGCGGATATGTAACTTCTCAAATTCACTTTGGTTTGATAGTGGCATCCGAAAAAACAGAAAACCGTCAACCTCTCTAAAATCCCTAATTTAAAAAAGGGAAGGCAGAGAAAGATTGACGGTTAGTACTAAGCAGGTTCGCTACTATCGGACCAACAGTTAATCGCTTACAATTCAGACAACATCTTAACCGAAGACAGGGCCGCTATCTCGAATCAAAATGTGACAGATTTGTGAACTTCAAAAAAAGTTTAACACTTCTTGAGAACAGATGCAATACCTACATTTGTTGATAAATCAATTTTACACTATAAACATGTTGTAAATTTTTCTTGTGTTAAATTTTAATTTGTGTTTAGATTTTACTATTCTTAAATCTGAAAAAATAAGGTGACAACTATGCTGGAAAATATGAGTGACAAACACGCAATCACAAAATATACAGATGGACAATTCATGGATGTAGAAGACGTCATAGTGAATGAATTTCCGTTGACTATTTTTGTAAATGACATGGAATTCGCTACTATGGTCTGTACGCCTACACATTTTGAAGAAATGGTTGTTGGTTTTCTTGCATCCGAAGGTGTCATTCGCTTTTACAGTGACATCCATTCTATGAGCATTGATGAAGACAGGGGTTATGCCTATGTCATGCTGAAAAAAGCAAATATGGTCACCACCCAGGAATATTATTCTAAACGATTTATCGGTTCTTGCTGCGGGAAAAGCCGACAGTTCTATTTTCATAATGATGCGAGAACGGCAAAAACATCAATGGCCAAAACAACGATAACCGCAGCCCAAAGTATTGCGCT
>DMSR01000410.1 GCA_003457145.1 Bacillus sp. (in: firmicutes) | reverse complement strand
CGATCATTTTTTTGATCCTGGTCATAACGCCCCTTGACCAATATACAATCGAGCCGATTTTCTACTATTTAATTCCGGCTGTGACTAATGGGGTTCAGAGTTTATTTTTCTAAACCGTTTGAGGAGGTTATTTTCCATGGAAGAGAAGAAAGGAAAGAATATAGGATTTAATATTATTAAAAATGACCCAATGGATGGACATAAGGGCTTCGGCAAGGGGGTGCTGACCTTGGATAATGTCTCGCCGGTCATCATTGACGTTGAAGCGGGTGAGGCAACGGTAGATGTTGGCGCCATGCATGCGCGCAGTGTTGTGGAAAAGGGAATCAAGTTCCTGCCTGACCGAAATGAAGTTCCTGATGCAAAGCCTTACTGGGTTGTCTGGGTGACAATGGACAGGAAAGAGGAAGGACCTTATTATGCAGGGGTCACAGCCTGTGATATGACCGTAAACAGAGAAATCCGCCGGGGCTATAAATCGCTTCCCGAGCATGTGAATCGCCTTGATAAATCAATCAAGCGACAGATCATCGTTGACCATATGGATGAAAAATCCAAATCAATCCTGGCTGACTATTTGAAGAATCATGACCAGGGAATGTGGGAAAGGTCATCTGACCAACTAAAAGCTGATTTATCAGTTTAATAATTCCGCTTTTAATTTGTCGAAATTGTGACACTTTTTAACTAATACAATATCTACTTGCTCACTTTGGATAAAAAAAGTACACTAATAACAGCGTAAAACACATTTTATGCTAGGACAGGAAAAACCCCGGAAGCTTCTTCCGGGGTTTTTTCATGCCCAATATACGATTTTTATCGTTGACAGTCTGTGATTTTACAGGCCGAAAATCCGCTTATACCAAGGCTTTTTTTCCTTTTTCGTTCCCGGCTTTTTATCTTCCTGTTCTTCATTGCCTATATGTTCCGTACAGTACTCGGTCGGTTCGGTGCCAGCCTGAAAAAAGGTCAGCCTTTTCACAGGGCAGTTATCGGCGGCGAGCTTTCCGTTGGCTGGGTCGACATAAACAGAGACGGTACCTTTTNNCTTTTGCGGCCTTGAATTTCTTGACTGGTTCCTGATCCAGTGCTTTTTCCATAAAATCCATCCAAATGTTTTTCGCATAGGACTTTTCCACTGTCAGCTCGATTGGCTTTCCTTTGTCGTAACCCGTCCATACAGCCGATACAAGCTGAGGGGTGTATCCGATCATCCAGCTGTCTGTTTCGGTTGTTCCTGATTTTGCTGCATACGGGCGAGTCATCTTTTTGATCAAACTGCTTCCAGTGACGGAAGAATAGCCATTCAATTTTTTATCAAAAATTCCTGTCAGCATATGAGTCATGACTGAAGCAACCTCTGGCTTCAACACTTCGACTTCCTCGCCGGTATGTTCGTAAATCACTTCACCCTTATTATTCTCAACCCTTTTAATGAAAACCGGGTCAACCTTTTTGCCTCCATTGGCAAACAGGCTGTATGCCCCAGCCATTTCAATCACCCTGACTCCGGAGGTTCCAAGGGCAAGCGAAGGTACTTTTGCCATTTTGGTCGTCAGCCCAAACCGCTTGGCCGTTTCAATCAACATTCCTTCCCCAAGGAACAGATGAGTTTTAACGGCATAGACATTATCTGATAAAGCCAGGGCCTGAGCCATAGTGATATCTGCATCTGCGTATTTATTGTTAAAGTTATGCGGTGTATATTCCGAGTGTCCGTCATCAAACATGAATGTCGTCAGCTGGCTTTTCATCGTTGTCGATGGCGTGAACCCGTTTTCTAATGCCGCGTAATATAGGAGCGGTTTCATCGTTGAACCCGGCTGCCTGATTGCCTGGACCGCCCGGTTAAACGGACTTTCTTCATAACTCCGTCCGCCGACGAGCGCCTTCACATGGCCGTTTTTTGGATTCATTGCCACGAACCCGGCCTGGATTTCCGAATCATCCGCTATCATTTGGCTGATTGTCTTTTCGGCGATTTCCTGCTGTTCAAGGTCGAGTGTCGTATATACCTTCAGACCCCCGAGCGAAATGGTTCGGTCATCAAAATTCAACGAGTTTTTCAGGGCGTTCCGGACAGCATCCTGGAAATAAGGCGCAATACCAAGCTGACCATTCTGGTGTTTGCCGACAAGCTCAAGCTTCTCGATTTGTGCTTTTTGAGCAGTAAGCTCATCGATAAAACCATTGACCCTCATTGTGTAGAGGACAGTGTGCTGTCGCTGCTTAGCTTTTTCCATTGAAGCGAAAGGAGAGTAGATACTAGGTCCTTTCGGGATCCCTGCGAGCATGGAAGCTTCCGCCAGGGATAACTCATTTGCATCCTTCGCAAAATAATAACGGCTTGCTGCCTGGACTCCATATGCTCCATTGCCATAATAAATTGTATTTAGATAGCCTTCGAGGATTTCGTCTTTTGTATAATTCATTTCAAGCCGCAGCGTATAGAACGCCTCGATCGCTTTCCGCTTCCATGTCTTTTCATGTTCCAGGTAAAGGTTCCTTGCATATTGCTGTGTGATCGTGCTAGCGCCCTGGACCTTTGCCATAGCCTTGACGTCCGCCAGCAGAGCGCCGGCAATCCGTTTATAGTCAAATCCTTGATGGGCAAAAAAGCTTTTATCTTCTATGGAAATGGTCGCATCGATAAGGTGAGGCGAAATATCCTTAAGTGGCACCCAATAACGCTTTTGGCCTGAATGGGTCTCGCCAATAACGGTCCCATCACCAGCATAGTATAAAGTCGACTGAGGCACAGCAAGAGGCGGAGGCCCCTGAAGCTTAGCGTACCCGATCAGCGAAAAGTATAGAAGGGCGGCCAACGCCAAACCGGCAATCCCGAAAAAGAACAAGGCCCGCAAATATTTCACCGTTTTACGAAATCCCTGGTCGGTCATAAGCTCCATACTGCTTCCCCCTCAAAAAGATAGATATCATCAGTATGAAAGAAAACAGCATGTTTTAAACATTCAAGATGCGAGAATTGAAAAATTCACTTGCAATTTTGCTAGATTCAACTATACTTTTTCTGATGTTTGTATTTGTGATGTTGGGGAAGTATAAAATAAAGAAAAGCGAAGCGACTCGGAGGAGTTAGGAGCCGCAGCTGGACAAATATAGAAGGCTTGGGACAGCAAGGATTAAGGTCTATTGAACCTGTAAAAGCTGGCATCATGTTAAACCTCGCCGCATCATAACGGAAATTTTTTTGCCGAAAGGAAGGATATTAATGGGTCTTTGGTTTACAGAAAAACAGACAGAGAACTTTGGTATTACAATGAAAGTGAACAAGACGTTACATACAGAACAAACGGAGTTTCAGAAGCTTGATATGGT
>DMSR01000101.1 GCA_003457145.1 Bacillus sp. (in: firmicutes) | reverse complement strand
AAGACGCAAAAACGGAAGTGGATGGATTGGTTTCTTCCAGTTCATCCACTTCCGTTTTTGCGTCTTCGATTTCTTCGGGACTTACAGTCGTATTAAGATTTTCTGTTGACTGGATATCAACCGTTTCATATTCTGAAGTATTTTCTTCTGCTAATCCAATAGGTGCAAATGTGAACGTACCTGCAAGGACAAGAGCCAATGTGCTCCTTGCTATTTTCTTCATCTCTTGGTTGGAAAGTTTCTTCAATCTGTTCACCCCATGATTTTTATGTTTCGCTGCGGCCGCTTGTTCACTAAATGGTTACGTGCAGATACAGGGAGTTTATGGGGGTGTAAAATAAAAAACTTCAGCCTATTTAGACTGAAGCCATTTAATTCTTGTTTCGACAGGCTGGGTTGAGAAAATATAGCCTGCCACAGCAATTGAAATCAGAACCACCCAGAAGACAAGTTTCCAGATGATTGACTCTGGAAAGTGGCGATCCAATATACCGATTTCAGGATGGGCAAGCGTAAAAACAGCTAATTTTACACCAACCCAGCCTACAACCATAAATGCTGCTGTTTCAAGAGTAGGTCTTTCTTTCAAGAGCCTTACAAACCAGGTTGCTGCAAATCTCATGATGACCAGACCTATGATGCCCCCAACAAACATGACCATGAACTGACCGCTATCGATTCCGCCAATTTTGAACCACCCGGCTGGTGTCAGCGTTACAGCAAGAGCAACTGCCGCAAGCATCGAATCAATGGCAAAAGCAATATCCGCAAGTTCTACCTTAAATACAGTCATCCAAAAGGAAGAATTACCTTTATCAATATGTTTTTTTATACCTTTTCCGGTATGGAGCCTAACTAAATGGTTACATGAGATGAAAAGCAAATACAATGCCCCTAGTGCTTGAACCTGCCAAACATCCGCAAGAAATGAAATCATGAATAATGTTGCAAACCTAAATATAAATGCCCCAAATAATCCGTAAAACAGAGCTTTCTTTTGTTGTTCCTGCGGAAGATGTTTTACCATTACAGCCATGACCACAGCATTATCTGCCGCAAGGATTCCTTCCAGGCCGACAAGGACTAATAAAACCCACCCGTACTCTACTAACATCGTTATATCCATAATATCTAACCCCTCCGGTCTTATTAGATAGCCCGGCTAAAAAAGGTACAATTTTTGGATTTAATCACAAAAAGACCTCTGCCAGGCGGCAAAGGTCTTGCTAAGCATATGTATATGCCAGTAAAGCCGATGGACAGTGTCCATGAAATGACGACCTTACTTTAGGATGCGATACCCTAACAGCTACTCCCCTTTGGAAGAAACTATTCATTTTTACCAGTTTACGCAATCCCCTACATTTTGTGACACTTAAAAAATTACTTATCATAATATTTCAAAAGAACCTTCCTGATTAAAAACCCTGAAAGGAAACCAGGAATCACAAACAGCATTGGCAGAAATACTGGGCCCGGAAAAATTCCGAAAAGTTTAACCTTTGGGGAAAACATTAATCCAACTGTAACAAAGTAAGCGGAGAAGACGAATGGCAAAAATGTCAGTTTTTCTCCCTCGGGCATTACACTTCTATACGCATCCCACATTGCGAACATATACAAGCAAGGATAAAACATCAGCCATTGAATATCGAGCACCTGAAGGGCCATTTCCGTTTCTCCGAGAAAACTGTACATTATTCCTTTATTGAAATTGCTAAACACATTCACAATGAACTCAAGGGCTACAAACAAAACTCCCTTTACCAGGTTACCTGTCAGGAGTTGTGTAAAGCCAGGGAGTGCAATGCTCCACATAACCGCTTCAAGTTTTGTTAATTTGTTTTTATTGACCACTTCGTGATTCATCCCTTTGTTGTTATTTATGATTAATTGCACGCACTCCTAATGTTTTTAGATTGTCCTAATAAACCATTGAATTATCATTTTTCCAGTAAATTGTTAAATTAATTTGTTTTAAACGATCCCGAGAAGTCTACGCGCCTTCCACGACAATCAACAGGATGTTAAAAACAACAGGGGCTTTAACAGATCCTTTAAGATAAAAAAAACACCGCTCCTGGACAGGAACGGTTTGCAACAGTCTATTTTTTTCTTAATAGCGCTAGATAGTTCTTTGCGAAACCGAGCCAGTTTCGGTTGTCGTTGAAATAGCTTCTAAACAGATTAAGGAATAACGGGTATTTTCCCTTGTAAGGATACCATTGGATTTCGGCGGTCATAAAGCCCCAATCCTCCATGATTGCTTTCTCGTGACAGAAATTACGGAGGCCGCTTTCCCCATGGTATCTCCCCATCCCACTTTCCTTTGTGCCGCCAAAAGGTAATCCATGATTGGCAACGGTAATAATCACATCATTAATCACTACTGCACCGGAAACAAGCTTGGATGCCACCCGGCGGGCCTTCTCCTTATCCTTGGTCCATACACTGGCATTCAATCCAAACACAGTGTCATTGGCGTAGGCTACAGCCTCTTCTTCATTGTCAAATGGAACAACAGGCAGCAACGGACCAAATGTCTCTTCCTGGATGATTTTCATATTCTGATCAACGTTTGTCACGACCGTCAACGGCAGGAACATTCCGTCCTTCCATTGGTCCGGATGCTTACCCGTTTCAACTCTCGCTCCATTTGCCAAGGCATCTTCGAGCTGTTCCTTTACAACTGTCTTCTGAGCTGGAAAGGTCATCGAACCAACATCTGCATCTTCATCGGTCCCCTGACATAGCGCTTCTACCTCTTTTTTAAGCAATTCGAGGAAGCGATCGTATACAGAGCGCTCTACATACAACCGCTCAGCACTCATGCATACCTGACCGCTGTTGGTAAAGGCACCCCATGCAGCCCCCTTCGCAGCTCTTTCCAGATTCGCATCGCTAAATATAATCATTGGATCCTTCCCGCCCAACTCAAGTGTGGTCGGTATGAGATCCTTTGCAGCCTGCTGCTGAATGATTTTCCCTGTCCTGACAGAACCGGTGAAGAAAATGTAATCTGGCTTTCCTTCAGTAAAAGCAGCACCGACTTCTTTCCCGCCATGGGCGACCTGGACGGTCCCTTTCGGGAAACCTGAACGGTGAAATAAATCTTCAATGCATTTGCCTACTAGCGGCGTCACCTCGGAAGGTTTAAGGATGACTGTGTTACCAGCAGCGAGAGCACTGATCATCGGAACCATCGCCAGCTGAAGCGGATAATTCCAGGGAGCAATAACGAGAACTGCACCTCTCGGCATGTATTCAATATATGACTTCTTACCAAGCAAAAGGAGCGGCGTCTTCGCTTTTTGACGGCTCAGCACTTTGTCTGCATGCTTGATAATATGGTCAATCGCATCCAGGGTGGGCATGATATCAGCAACGATTGACTCTGTCAGGACCTTTCCTGTATCGTCAGAGATAATACGCGCTATCTTTTCCATTTCATCGACCATGATCTGTTTAAGTTTTTTTAAATAGCTCATTCGCTCTGCTATCAGTAAAGTGCTCCATTTTAAGAAAGCATTCCTTCCGCGATTGTAATAAAGCGGGACATCAAGAATTGAAGTCTCCTCGATTTCTGCTATAACCTTCCCGGTTGCAGGGGCAAAAACCGTTAACTTTTGTACATTTCTAACTGAACCCACGTTCATTCACCTGCTTTTTTTATAGAATCTTTATTTGATAATTAGGTTGATGTTTGTTTTTTTTGTAAAATGAAGCCATTACTGAGATTCCTTCTCTAAAATCGGGACATTGGATTCCCGAATCTTTCAAGTCTTCCTGAGCCTGGGAAGAATCGAAAATCCCTCTCCAGGTAAAATAGTCCAGCGCTTCTTTTTCTACCCCAAGGTATCTTCTTAGCAGTTTGAAATGAAGACCGGCCTTAGCTAATCTTAAGGGAATCGAGCCCTTGGGCCTCTTCTGTACTAATTCATCCATCATCATTTCATAAAGCTGAGATACTTTATATGGCTTAGGGTCTGTCAAATGATAGGTCTTGCCTGTACCCTTTTCTGAGAATGCAAGGAATGTGGTTGCTTCAATAATATAATCGACCGGAACAAGATTTACAAAAGTATCGCCTTTGCCAAGGCGAGGCAGAAAGGGCATAAAGCTCAATCGATCGATAAAGTTCATGAGGAAATAAGGGCCATCAAACTTTATTGTTTCTCCGGTCTTTGAATGGCCTTTGACGATGCCTGGCCTGATAATCGTAATAGGTACTTCTGCTTTTA
>DMSR01000011.1:548-4575 GCA_003457145.1 Bacillus sp. (in: firmicutes) | reverse complement strand
GATATCAATGAAAAATTCCCCGTTTTGATAACTGCAGAATGATATTTTCGTTAGATCTTTATATCCTTTTTCATTTAATTCTGTTTTAAACCAGGAAATCCCTTTTTTGATTCTTTTTAGATTTTCTTCTTGAATGGTCCCATCTATGATCAGCGGGAGCGCCAGGTTGCCTTGCTGATCATCTGTATTTTGGTTCTTTTGAAAGATAGAGAGCTGTCCTGAAGGCTCTAAAATAGCATATTCCACATCTGCTATATTGCCGACATCCTTTTCTCTTAACTGCAATAGCAAGTCATCAAAATTATAGCGCTGTGCCCTCATTGCCTTTTCGTCTATCTTTCCATTATTGATAATAACCGTAGGTTTGCCATCTACGATATCTCGGAATTTCTTGCTTTTCAGTGAAAGGATTGCCGTAGAAATCTGCACGACAACCAGTACCATTATAGGGAGAAGAGTATTGATTATTGGATCTTTGGTATTTTCAATTGCGAGAGAAGCCATTTCTGCAATCATAATATAGACGACGAAGTCCAATATGCTCAGCTCGCCGATTTCCCTTTTCCCCATCAAACGGAAAATCAAGAGAATGACTAAGTAAAGGAACATTGTCCTAAAAATAATCAACATATATTCACCCAATATTCTCTCACCCCTTCGGAATGCATTCAGCTATAGTTTTTACCTCTATCATAAAAAATACATAAGTTTTATGAAATTTCTTCATCAGACGTGATGTTTTTTTATATTAGTGCAAGGATACNNAAAAAAGCTGCTAGACAGTATGCCAAACAACAATTAGAGTCTCCTATTTTGCAGCCCCTACCTTGAAAAAAACTGATTCTATTTGTCCTTTTATGTGAATATGCTTGTACTAGGCAATTCCCGGCTGTTGGGGAATCAGTTATGAGGGGAGAGGGGTTAATGGAATCTAAAAATTTAGGCAAGGCCGTTCTTTACGGGGTGATTGCTATATTCCTATTGGCAATCGTGAGCAGTTTTATATTTTCTCTACTACTAAGATTTACTTCAGTCCAGGAATCATCATTGCAATACGTAATGACTTCCATTTCTTTTTTATCAATTTTCATCGGCGGTTTCGTTACAGGAGGGAACGGGAAACAGAAAGGCTGGCTGATCGGAGGCGCAACGGGTCTGACTTATACCATCATTATTTTCCTGTTTCAGTTTTTGGGATATGACAGTTTATTTTCCTTCGAGCAAATCATCTATCACATTTGCTATGTTTTAACTGCTATGATGGGTGGCATATTAGGAGTCAATATCGTGGGCAACAGTCCAAAAAGTGCATAAATTGAATAGCTCGAAGTGATTGCTTTCCCTCTGGACTATCCTTGAGTGGAAAAAAAGAAGCGGATTGATATCCGCTTCTTTCTTTAATTACTTAGCAAGCATGTCGCCTGCAGATTCTTTTACATCACGAATCGCAGCGCGATCATATGTAAGACGGCTTCCGTCTCCACATTTGATGACAACGACTCCCTCATCAAGTGCATCGACAATACCATGCAATCCGCCAATAGTGACAACCTTATCACCCTTTTGCAAATCGGTCTGCATCTGCTGAACCGCTTTTTGCCTCTTTTGTTGAGGGCGGATCAGTAAAAAGTAGAACAATACAAACATCAGCAACAGTGGAAATACAGTACCTACTAACCCTTCCATTCATTTCCCCTCCTTTCATTCATACAAGCCAGTATATTAGAAGTTCTTGGCATTTGGTTTATTAAAGCCATATCGTTCAAAAAACTCTTCTCTGAAGTCGCCTAAACGGTCTTCACGAATTGCTTGTCTGACCTGTTCCATTAAGTTTATCAAAAAATAGAGATTATGGTAAGAAGTTAATCGAATTCCAAAGGTTTCTTCTGTTTTAATTAAGTGGCGAATATACGCCCTGCTGTAATTTCTGCAAGTATAGCAATCACAATTAGGATCCAAGGGTCCAAAATCGCGGGTAAACTTTGCGTTTTTCACTACAAGACGACCTTCGCTGGTCATCAAGGTACCATTACGGGCAATCCTTGTAGGCAGGACACAATCAAACATATCAATACCGCGCATGGCTCCATCAATCAGGGAATCTGGTGATCCAACTCCCATCAGGTACCTCGGCTTATCTGAAGGGAGCCAAGGTGTTGTGAAATCAAGCACCCTGTTCATGACATCCTTCGGTTCGCCAACTGAAAGTCCTCCGACCGCGTAGCCAGGAAAATCCATTGAAACAAGGTCCTTGGCACTTTGCTTTCGTAATTCTTCGTATTCTCCGCCCTGCACAATTCCAAAAAGTCCCTGGTCCTGAGGACGCTTGTGTCCCTCGAGACAGCGTTCTGCCCAGCGGGAAGTTCTTTCAACTGATTTCTTCATATATTCATATTCAGCTGGGTAAGGAGGACACTCATCAAATGCCATCATGATGTCAGATCCAAGTGCATTCTGGATATCCATTGCTTTTTCCGGAGACAAAAATAGCTTGTCTCCGTTCAAATGATTCCGGAAGTGGACACCTTCCTCTTCAATCTTCCTGAATTCACTTAAGGAGAATACCTGAAACCCACCAGAGTCTGTTAGGATAGCGCGGTCCCAGTTCATGAATTTATGGAGTCCGCCTGCCTCCTTGACGATTTCATGGCCCGGACGAAGCCAGAGGTGGTATGTGTTGCTCAAGATGATCCCTGCTCCCATTTCNNAAGCCTGGCGCCAGTTTGCTTACAGGTTTTAATTAATTCATAACGGATTGCTGACAATTGATATAAGCTCCTTCCATGGTTAAATCTCGGGTGTGAATTTTAAGCTGTATAATTTTTAAAATACGTAGCTTTCTTTATATCAAGAACTTTTTATGCCGTAGGAAAAGACCTTAGTTAAAATATTAGCATGGCGTCTCCAAAGCTAAAGAAACGATATCTTTCCTCAACTGCTACATTATAAGCATGAATGACATTTTCACGTCCAGCCAGAGCACTTACTAGCATAATAAGGGTCGACTTTGGCAGATGGAAATTTGTGATCATTCCATCGATTGCTTTGAATTCATATCCAGGATATATGAAGATATTGGTCCAGCCGTTTGCTGATACAAATGTTCCTTCATTCGCAGTGGCTATCGTTTCCAGTGTTCTCGTTGATGTAGTTCCAACAGATATGATTCTCCCACCTTGTTCACGAACCTTATTCAGGAGCATCGCTGTTCCTTCAGTTAACTGGTAAAATTCCGAATGCATTTCATGTTCATCTATGGAATCGACACTTACCGGCCTGAATGTGCCAAGGCCGACATGCAGCGTAATGAAGGCTATATGAATTCCAGATCCTTCAAGCTCTGCAAGCAAAGCTTCGGTAAAATGCAAGCCGGCAGTTGGTGCTGCTGCTGATCCACGCTCCCTTGCAAACACCGTCTGATAACGATCCTTGTCCTCCAATTGCTCCTTAATATAAGGCGGAAGCGGCATTTCACCAAGCTTCTCTAGGACTTCGTAGAAAATTCCATCATATGTGAAGGTCAGTTTCCGGCCGCCGTGGTCTGCTTCCCCTGTGCAAACAGCGGTAAGGAGTCCGTCGCCAAAAACGATGCTTGTTCCTTCCTTAACACGTTTTGCTGGTTTGATCAGGGTTTCCCATTCATCACCCTCGAGCTGTTTCAAGAGAAGAACTTCTATTTTAGCACCAGTGTCCTCCTTTGTCCCGAAAAGCCTTGCTGGAAGCACCCTTGTATCATTCAGAACAAGGCAGTCTCCAGGCTTGAGATAATTTTTTATATTTTTAAATATATCATGCTCTATACTTCCGGATTTTTTATTCAAGACCATCAGTCTGCTCTCCGCCCTTTGTTCAAGCGGAGTCTGAGCAATCAATTCCTCTGGCAAATGGAAATCAAATAAATCTACTTTCATCATGTCACCCTTAACATTTTTTATGGTTCAACGGAACCGCCCAATAAAATAGAAGATGGCTGATAATACGATGCTTATCACAATCGATGTTACCACAGGAAAATAAAATGTAGCAT
>DMSR01000011.1:0-441 GCA_003457145.1 Bacillus sp. (in: firmicutes) | reverse complement strand
ACCAATCTGTAAAAGGTACGGCTCATATACGTCTTCAATTGTCTGCGACTCTTCTCCGATTGTAGCGGCGATTGTCTCTAACCCTACTGGACCGCCGCGATATTTTTCAATTATCCCTTTAAGTAATTTATGGTCAATATGATCCAGCCCTAAACGGTCCACCTGCATCAATTCAAGGGCTTCTTCAGCTAGAGTATCCTGGATCGCCCCGTTACCCCGCACCTGCGCAAAATCCCTTACACGCTTTAAGAGTCGGTTTGCAATTCTCGGGGTTCCTCTCGACCTCCTGGCCAGTTCCTGGGCAGAAAGCCAATCTATTTCAGTTTCAAGCAGCTCAGCAGTCCTTACAATAATATCTGTCAACTGCCTCTCATTATAGTATTCCAAACGGCTTAATACTCCAAACCTATCCCTTAATGGAGCTGATAGTGAGCCTGCACG
>DMSR01000226.1 GCA_003457145.1 Bacillus sp. (in: firmicutes) | reverse complement strand
TAACAGGAAAGTAAGTGAGGTTTTCAAAAACCCCGAACTTCTTCACTTTCTCCTAAGGGACAGAGACAATGAGGAACCAAAGCCCTTTACCGTTAGACAAATAAATTTAATGGTTCACCGGATTCCAATCATTAATGAAAATACAGTCGTCGTGACATTCAAAAACATGGATGAAACAATCGAGATGGAAAAAGCCGTTCGGCTGGAGCTTCAGAAAAAAGGGTATGTAGCGAAGCATTCCTTTGAAAGCATTCTCGGAAAAAGCAAAATCCTGAAGGATACAAAGAAAATCGCCAGGAAGCTTGCAAGGACTGACCTTCCGATACTTGTACAAGGGGAAAGCGGAACAGGCAAAGAACTTTTCGCAAGCGCAATCCATACCGTTTCCAGCAGGAAGCTTGCCCCTTTCCTCGCCATCAACTGCAGCGCGCTCCCGGAAGAGCTGCTTGAGAGTGAGTTGTTTGGCTATGAAGAAGGAGCCTTTACCGGTGCGAGAAAAGGCGGCAAAAAAGGCGTGTTTGAACAAGCAGATGGTGGCACACTTTTCCTTGATGAAATCGGTGATATTAGTATGAAGCTGCAAGCCAGGCTTCTCAGGGTGCTCCAGGAGTGGGAGATCCGGCGGATTGGCGGGAATAAGAACATTCCTGTTAATGTCCGAATCATCGCCGCTACTAATAAACACCTCAAAGAAATGATCAATCGCGGCGAGTTTCGCGAGGATCTGTACCATCGTCTTAAGGTATTATCCCTATCCCTTCCTCCACTTAGGAGACGCAAGGAGGATATCCCTCTGCTTGTCCAGCATTTCATCTATGTGAGCCACAAGCCTAAAGCAAAAATCCATCCAGACACCTTAATCAAGCTGACTAATATGAACTGGAACGGGAACATACGCGAGCTGAAAAATACCGTTTCCTATATGCTGGCCGTTTCCGAAGGAGAGCTGATCACCAGCGCAGACCTGCCATTTGATCAGCTTGATGGACCAGAAAAACATGATTCTGAAACCAGCACGCCCGCCGGAATCATCGGTCAGAAAAAACGAATCGAACACGCGACAATCCTCACTTTTATTAAGGAGCTTAATTTTTCAGGAAAGGGAGCAGGCAGGAGCAACTTAAGTTCAATGTCATCCGCCACAGATTCTCCCCTGACAGAACAGCAAATTCGCCTGAGGCTAAGAGAGCTGGAACAGGAAGGGTATGTGGTCATCCACCGGGGAAGGACAGGCACCCAAATCACGCAAAAAGGCATCGAGTACCTTGAGGACTTTTTGTGAGGCAGCGGGAACCGTTTTTTTCAAAATGACCCTAAGTTTTTCAGCTTCACCAATGACTGATTAATCAGTTGATAAAACAAGGACAGGCCCATGTCGATTCTAGAAACGGAAATCAGGAAAGATTAGTGGCTGGGTCGTACAATTCTTGAAAACGAGAAAAAGGTTCTTTCGTATGAACGAAAGAACCTTTTTAAATTCCTTTTATTAAATACAGCCTGTTGGAAGATCCGGAATCCCCCGTTCTGTGTTAGGCTGCCTGCTGTTGCTGTTTTTCTTTCGTAAGGAACCAGCCGGCTGCTGCTATGCTAATCAGCACGGTGTAGAAAAACAGCTTCCATTCCAATGAATGAGCGAAGTCGTAGGATAAAACCCCGATATCAGGGTGTCCTAACGTTAACACGGCAAGCTTGACACCTACCCAGCCGACAATCGCAAAGGCTGCGATTTCCAGACCTGGCCTTGAATGCAGCAGCTTCACAAATTGATTGGCTGCGAAGCGCATGATAATTAGGCCAATTAACCCTCCGGCAAAGATGACCAGGAATTTCCCGCCATCCATCCCGCCAATCTTCGGAAGATTGGTATTAGGAAGTGTCATCGCCAAAGCGACCGCAGCCAGGATGGAATCAACCGCAAAAGCAATATCTGCCAACTCAACCTTAAAAACAGTTGCCCAGAAACCGGCTTTCTTTTTCTCAGCTTCCTTCCGGCCATCTTCTAATTTTTTAAAGTAAATTTTTCTTACTATATGATTTATGGCAATGAATAGCAGGTACAAAGCGCCGATTGCCTGCACCTGCCAGACATCGACAAGGAAGGAAATGATGAATAATGAAGCAAAGCGGAAGACGAAGGCTCCAGCCAAACCATAGAAAAGCGCCTTTTTCCGCTCTTCTTCTGGAAGGTGCTTTACCATGATTGCCAGAACTAAGGCGTTATCGGCCGCAAGCAATCCTTCAAGGGCGATTAACAGCAGCAAAACCCATCCGTACTCAAATAGAATCGACAGTTCCAATTGATTATTCCTCCTTTAATTTTTGACTATATTGTTTTTTTCTTAGAAACCATGACGATCATGATGCATTTCCAGCAGGTTCTACCTTACCCACACGCTTTGCCTCGAGGCGCTCCTCGATTTTTTCCAGCTGCTTCTTATCCATCATTAGCTCTACTTTGTTATTCTCCATCAATTCCTCAAAGGAGATTTTTTTCTTTTTCATCTGTTTTCAGCTCCATTCTCTATAAGATTGATATTATTGAAAGTTCCTATAAGTCTGTGTCCGGTCCATAGATAGAAAAAGACCCTTACCAGACATGGCAAAGGTCTTTAAAACAAGAAAAGACCTTTACCAAAAAGGCAAAGGTCTTGCTAACAACGAAATCGCTGCCAACAAAGCCGGGAGATTTGCAACCTCCGAAATGACGACTCTGCTGTAAAAGCTACTCCCCTTTAGGAGAACTATTCGAATAATTATATATATAATATAAGATATCCAGATTCCTTCTGTCAATGGTAATCATTTTGGACAAGTTAGCGCCAATAGGAGGTGTTTTTTTCAATTAATTCCCAGAACGATCGATGTTAATACTCCCTCACCGGATGAGAAACAAATCTACTATTCTTTTCAACGCTTGTATACGTGGAACGCCCCAAGTAAAGAGGAATCGTAAGCTTATCGAAGTTCGGCAAGCCATTATCGAGGAATTTTTCATTGTCACAGTAAAACTGGACAATGTTTCCGACAAACCAATCATGATCTCCATAAGCATTGCGGTCAATGACCTCGCACTCGTAAGCGACGTACGCATCATGTAAAATAGGAGCATTTGTAATAGTCCCTTTATCGAAGCCCATATTACCTTCTTTAAACTTATTAACGTCCGATCCAGAAAGCACTCCCGCTTGCTGAATGAATTCCGCTTTTTCAAATGGAAGGAAATTGATCGCGAACTTACCCGCTTCCTTCATTAACTGATATGTATGGCGCTCACGTCCAATCGCTACCCCATAGATAGGCGGCTCATAGGAAATATACGAATGCCACCCAGCAGACATAACATTCTCCTCCCCGTTATGAGAAACCGTCACAAGCGCAACCATCCCCGGGTAACTGTGCATCACCGTCTTATTCATTGCTTCAATCATCTAAATACCACCTCGTTAGAATTTCATTCCTTTAAAGTCAGTATACCATTGTGCTTCACTCAGCTAACCCGCTAATAAAGAGGGTCTTTCCATTTCTATATGGTGTAACAGGAGGATACTTTATATCTGTAGGGGCGTCCCTTGTTCCACCTCGTTAAAGTTTTAGATTCTATCTCTACTATTCCTAAATCCAGGCAAAAGGTACAGGTGATCAGAAAGAAATTTTTCACACCCCTGCCCTTTTTTCCTCCCCCTTTGTATATAGAAGGCGAAGGGAGGTGAAACAAATGGCAATGGCGATGCTTAAGGATTCAAATTTCAGGCTTACGTTCGAAACGGGAATCAATGAAAAGGGAGAACCAATCTTCAAGGGCAAAACGTACAGCAATGTAAGGAAGGAAGCTACTGCTGACCAGGTTCAGCAGGCGGCGCTCGCTCTAGGGGGCCTTAGTGCAAACTTACTAAGCTCTGTTGAGCGTAATGACAGCTTCGATATCATCTAATCTACCACTCTAGTAATACAATAGGAGGTGAAAAAACATGGCCAAAACACTTGAGTTGCAATTCGTCACAGATACTGGCAAAACGACTAAGCTAGCGGTTGATAACCCAAAGGAACCGATTGATCCAGCAGCAATCAAGCTTGCAATGCAGCAAATCATCACATCAAATGCATTCTTGCCGGCAAACGGTACTCTAGTCGCTGTTGACAGCGCCCGCGTCATCGAACGCAACGTGTCTGAATATGAATTAGTGTAATTAGAAAAGCATATGCACCTGGTCAGCACTGACAAGCGCTTCCCGACTAAAACGCCACGTCCTGTGCCTGTCGGGTCTAGTACATCCTGTACTATGGAGCTTAACAATTCTAATCGTGAGCCGGTCTTCTTTTATAGACCGGCTCTTATTCTAAAAAAATACTGATAAGGAGGAAACGCAAATGGAGCAGCTGATTCCGTTCATCAGCGAGGTTGGCTTTCCGATTGTCGTGACGCTGTATTTGCTTCACCGGATCGAATCCAAGCTGGATACAGTCGTCCAATCAATACAGAGCCTGCCCATGAGATTGCAGGAAAGGCCTGAACCGGAGAAGGTTTATTCCGCGACACCAATTCGCGAGATTAATATAAATCAGTAAATACCGAAACCATCCCTCTTTTAAAAAGCAGGATGGTTTTTGATTTGGCCTTTACCTTGGACTCAATCCCTCAATAAGAATTTAATCAAACGTTTGATTAAATTAGGGAAACTCCTTTAAAAACGCACTGATTGCTACTATACGGTAACCTCTCTCCGATGCATGGGAACTATGCGAGGTCTATCGTTCCCGCTGACGATGGATTTTGCCTTGGACGGGAACGAT
>DMSR01000212.1 GCA_003457145.1 Bacillus sp. (in: firmicutes) | reverse complement strand
CATCAATCGTTAACAGAACTACTTATTTTTCCATTCAAAGCATTGCAAATCCGGAAGAAAAAGTAGTTCTGTTAACGATTGATGATGCTCCAGATAAATATGCTTTGTCAATGGCAAAAACACTTCAAGCATTAAATGTAAAAGCTATTTTCTTTGTAAATGGACATTTCATTGATACACCAGAGGAGGGGGAAGTCCTGAAGAAGATAAATGAAATGGGTTTCCCAATCGGTAACCATACATTTAATCACATGAACTTAAAGGATCTTACCGAGGAACAACAAAGGCAGGAAATAGTTGGGTTAAATGACCGCATCGAGGAATTGATTGGAGAACGGCCCAGGTTTTTCAGGGCACCTTTTGGAATGAATACGGAATACAGCAAGCGGGTTGCAGCTGATGAGGACATGCTTTTAATGAATTGGACATATGGATATGATTGGGAAAAGGCCTATCAACAAAAGAATTCGCTTGCTGATATAATGGTTAATACGCAGTTACTGAGAAATGGCGCAAATTTACTGATGCATGATCGCAAGTGGACAAGCGAAGCACTCGGAGATATTGTGAAGGGTTTACAGGAAAAAGGATATAAGATCGTAGATCCAGAGCTCATAGAGTCACCCGGAAGTAAAGAAACGGCTGCTGAATAGCAGCCGTTTCTTTATTTTCGAGGATAGAAGTACATCACCCTGCTATTGAATAAATGTAACTCACCCTGCATCTTTTTAGCTATGAATTTACTAAACTCGTTTGCTTTTCCCTTATCGCCGGCAGTAGCAGTTTCGGGAAGTGTAAGTTGTATGTAGGATTGATCACGTTCTGTTCCATCCTCTTCAGTGATGGTCTCTTTGTCGACTCCAATTAAAATAGCGTTGTAACGATCGTGAGAAGAGTGAAGGTAAAACCAGGATCCTTTAGCTTCTTCTTTCTCCTTTAAATCATAAGGAAAAGCAGAATACTCATAATTCCAGTCTACCTGGTCTCCCGTTTTTGCTGTTATTTGCTTGTAGTAGTTAAATAAATCCTTTAATTCTTCGGTGGAAATGGTTTGCTGAGATGATGATGGTACAAGTTTGATATAAGCATTACTAGACATCGTCCAATCCCCTTTTTCCAGTCTATTCTTCATCATTTTATCACTGTAGGAAAAGCATTGACAATAGCATATCAACTATTTCACCGTTAGCTACTTGCCTTTTTCCTAAAAATAAATTACAATAATATTCTAAATATTTAATTAAAAAGGAGGAGGCGTATGGAACTATTCGAAAAGCTTTATGATGAACACGAAAAGGTTCAAGTCAGGTTTGTAGGCTTTACTACAAACGACACACGTTTTGACTTTGGGATTGTGTATACAAATATGTTTTTCGGTAAACCACTCGTTGTATGTATGCAGACGGGGCGTTCAGCACTCCTCGACCCAAAGGACATTGAAGATGTAGACTTTTTACAGAAAGCATTTCACATTACGGAAGTCCGACAGGCTGAGGATCTTGCATTATTTTTCAATGAAGAGCTGCCAACAGTCCCGTTCCAGACTCAATACGAATAAGGAAAGCAGAAAACAGGCTATAAATGCCTGTTTTTTCTTTTTGTGCAAAAAGGCCAATGAACTTAACAAAGTGACATACTAATTGTGGAAAAGGAATATATTTTGAAAAGGATAGCCTTTATAAAACATAAAAATTAAAAGTGTTATACAATTAAGGCTTGAAATTCTAATAGTGTTATATTATTATAAACATAAAGATACTAAAGCGCTTACAAAAAACCAAACGAAAAGGGGTTTGAAAAGATGGGTACAATCGTTTGTCAAACTTGCAATTCTACAATTGACCATTTCGAGGACGAAAAAGTGACTGTTTTATATTCAAAAAAATGCAACTGCTGTGACCATGAGGGTGCAGAGGAAAGATAATGAACACACAGGAGAGGACGGGCCCTGCCTGCCCTCTTTATTTCTTTTACTGTAAAGAATAAATAAAGAAAAAAGGACCGGGCGATTTTCCGCCCGGTTTTTCTTATTTATCGGATCGCTTTATGTTCTTTAATAACTCTGAAGAACTTTAACTCATCATCCTCAGGGCCTTGGACCGGAAGACCAGCTTCCATGTTGGTTGTAATATATACTAGGTTTTCTTCAGTGATGATTTCCCCAGGGATGAAAATTGGAATACCTGGCGGATATACCATAACAAATTCAGCGATGATCCGACCTTCTGATTCTTCAAAAGGCACTATCTCTGTGTCTGCGTAGAACGCATCACGGGGAGTCAGGGCAAGCAGCGGAATATCAGGCAGCATAACCTCTGCGTGAACTTTTTCTGCAAGGTGATGGAATTCCCTTGAAAGCTCTCGAAGCGCCTCTACAAGGATAGTTGCTTCCTTCTCAGTGTCTCCTGGTGTAATGATGCAGAGAATATTATACAAGTCTGAAAGTTCTACTTCGATATTGTATTTTTCACGAAGCCAATTCTCAACTTCATAACCTGTAATGTTCAGGTCCTTAATGCTGATCAGAACTTTCGTTGGATCAAAACCGTAAGTCGCATTTGTTCCGAGTAAGTCTTCACCGGGAGAATTTAGGTGCTCAATTTCATTTACTTGACTGCGTATCCACCGGGCCAGCTTTATCGTCCGATCAATGATTTCCCTTCCTTCTGTAGCAAGCCGTCTTCTAGCGGTATCGAGAGACGCAAGCAGCAAATATGAAGTTGATGTTGTTGTAAGCATGCTTATAATTGATTGAACTCGTTTGGCAGACACAAGCCCTTCCTTGACATTCAATATAGAACTTTGGGTCATAGAACCGCCAAGCTTATGCACACTGGTTGCGGCCATATCAGCACCAGCCTGCATCGCAGACAGCGGGAGGTCTTCATGGAAATGGATATGAACTCCATGAGCTTCATCGACAAGTACAGGTACTTTATAGGAATGGGCGATGTCGACAATCTTTTTCAGGTCAGCGGCAAAGCCGAAATAAGTTGGATTAATGACTAGCAAACCCTTTGCGTCCGGATGCTGTTCCAAGGCTCTTTCAACAGAATCTGTCGTAATACCGTGGGAAATCCCCAATATCTTATCGATTTCGGGGTGAATGAAGATTGGAATCGCTCCAGAGAAAACTATGGCAGACATAATGGATTTATGCACGTTACGCGGGACGATGATTTTATCTCCAGGACCGCAAACTGTCATGATCATCGTCATGATTGCTCCGCTTGTTCCT
>DMSR01000362.1:13200-19042 GCA_003457145.1 Bacillus sp. (in: firmicutes) | reverse complement strand
CAGATTCCAAAAATGAAAGAAGAAGGCGCTGACATTATTATTGCCCTTGCCCATTCCGGAATTGGTGATGAAAAAATCGTCGAGATGGAAGAAAACGCTGCGTATGACCTTACTTTAGTTGAAGGCATCGATGCGATTGTTTCTGGTCATAACCACCTGAATTTCCCAGGGAGTTTTATTGGCCTGCCAGGCGTTGACGCCGTTAACGGAACAATTAATGGTGTTCCTGTTGTAATGCCAGGAAACTGGGGCAACCAGCTTGGCGTAATGGACTTAACGATTGCCAAGGAAAAAGGCAAATGGAATGTTAAAAGTTCAAAATCTGAATTAAGAGCGATTTATGACAAGGCAGCTAAAAAGAGCTTAGCTGAAGCAGATCCAGAAGTATTGGAAGCTGTTAAAGAGGCCCATGACGGAACAGTGAACTATGTTCGCCAGCCTGTCGGCAAAACAGCAGCTGACATTCACAGCTACTTTGCACTTGTTCAGGATGATCCTTCAATCCAAATCGTGACAAATGCGCAAAAGTGGTATGTAGAAAAGCAAGTCGCGGGAACGCCAGATGCAAACTTGCCAATCCTTTCTGCAGGAGCACCATTTAAGTCAGGCAGAGGCGGTGCAGGTGACTACACTTACATTCCTGAAGGAACAATTGCAATCAAGAACGTAGCTGACCTTTACTTGTATCCTAATACTGTAGCAACAATCAAGATCAAGGGTAGCGATGTTAAAGAATGGCTTGAAATGTCTGCAGGACAATTCAACCAGATCGATGAAAATAAATCAGAAGAACAGCCGCTTATCAATACGAAATACCCGGTTTACAACTATGATGTCATAGATGGGGTTACGTATCAGATTGATGTTACAGAACCGGCTAAATACGATGATAAAGGAAATCTATTGAACGCAGGTGCTAACCGTATCAAGGATTTGCAATATAACGGACAGCCGATTGACCTTGAGCAGGAATTCCTTGTCGTTACAAACAACTACCGTGCAACCGGTACTTTCCCTGGAGTAAAGAACATGACGGCTGTTGAAATGTATCCGGATGAAAACCGCCAGGCAATCATCGATTACATCCGTGAAGTCGGAACAATCGATCCATCTGCAGATAACAACTGGAGCTTTGCAGGTGTAAGCAAAGAGCTTAACGTTACTTTCAACTCAACTCCAGCTGCGCAGACAGCGCTGCCAGACAATGGCTTGATTGACTTTGTTGGCAACCTGGACAGCGGATTTGCTAAGTTCCAGCTGCATTTGCCGATTGGCCTGCAGCTTTTAGGAATCAACGATTTTCACGGCCAGCTTGATACGTATAATTCAAAAATCAATGCAGGTGGTATTGAATACCTTGCTGCATACTTGAAAAAACATGAGGCGGCGAATCCTAATACGTTATTGCTTCATGCTGGAGACGTAGTGGGAGCAAGCTCACCCGTGTCCGCTTTATTGCAAGACGAGCCAACAATCAAGATCCTGAACGAGCTTGGTTTTGATGCAGGTACTTTAGGGAACCACGAGTTCGATGAAGGTGTCGAAGAAATGATGCGCCTCATCAATGGCGGCAGCCATCCTAAGACAGTTGATAAGTATGGAGAATTCGAAGGGGCAAACTTCCCATACGTGGCAGCAAACGTTGTAGATAAAACAACTGGAGAACATATTGTAGAGCCTTATACCATTCAAATTGTAAATGGAGTGCCTGTTGGGATTATCGGTGTTGCATTGTCCGATACACCAAGCATTGTTATTCCAAGTGCAGTACAAAATGTAACATTTACAGATGAAGCAGAGGCAATCAACAAATATACAGAAGTGTTAAAAGAAAAAGGCGTTGAAACAATCGTTGTCTTGGCACATAACCCTTCTTTCTCTAGGTTCGATGGAACAAATGCTGGAGAAGAATTAGTCGAAATCGCTAAAAACGTTGACGATGAAGTTGACGTGTTATTAGGCGGACATAACCACGCTTTCACAAATACAGTAGTAGATGGAAAGATTGTTGTTCAATCTTATTCTTCAGGTACGGCTTTCTCCGATGTAGACCTGTTGATCCATCCTAAGACAAAAGATGTGATTTCAGGAAATGCTGATATCGTGTCGACTTACCGTGATAAAATTGAACCAGATGCAGAGATCAAGGCTATGTTAGACAGCTATTTGGAAGATGTTGCACCTATTTTAAACGAGGTAATTGGAACTACACCAAATTATATCAGTCGTGAAACAAACGCTTCTGGGGAGTCAGCTATGGGTAACCTGATTGCTGATTCAATGCGCTGGCAGACAGGCACCGATTTTGCCTTCATGAATTCTGGAGGAGTCCGTGGTGACATCAATCAAGGCGAAATCACCTGGAAGGAAGCTTTCACGGTTCAGCCTTTTGGTAATGACCTTGTGAAAATGAATGTAACTGGTGCCCAGATTAAGACCTTGCTTGAACAGCAATGGGGCAGTAAAGTCCGCATTATGCCAATTTCCGGTTTGAAGGTTTCATATGACGAGTCAAGAGCGGCTGGAGACCGTATTGTTTCAATCGTGAAGAATGACGGAACTCCAGTGGAAATGGACCAAACATACTCTATTACAGTCAATAACTACATGGCTGGCGGCGGAGATGGCTATGCGGTCCTTGCAACGATCACCGACAAAACAATTGATGTGGTAGACCTTGATGCATTAGTGAACTATATTAAAGCTCATGGTGAAGTAAATCCGCAAATCGAAGGCCGTGTGACAAAATTAAATAATTAACACTTTATTGGAGAGTATCGTAATCTTTACGGTACTCTTTTTTTACTAGTTTCCAATACTTATTTGGCATCTATATGAAAAAGGCAAGAAGCAGATCGAGTTAAATGAATGTCTCTAATTGTACAACCGATTATGAAAAGATTCTGGAAGTTGAAGTGTTTACCGATTATTTGCAATATTATAGCATTTAGATTAAAATGAAGAAGTGTTCTTAATTAAGAACGAAGAAAGGTGGGAATTGAGAACAAAAGGTTAGGCCGATTTATATTACCTTGTTGCTTTTATGTGGGACTGGGTAAGCGCGTGTTGGGATAAAAATAGAATTTCGGATAGTGAGAAATGGAAGTTTCACTTAAAAAGGAATAAATTACTACAGGGGTCAAAAGAATCATTTTTGATACGTGGGATTTATTCATTTACAGGAGGTTTTACCTATAATCTATTAACGGAAAATAATAATGGTATTTTTATAGGATGAAAGTTTGGTTATATTTTAAAAAAATACCGAAATAAGTAAATAAATTACTTTTATTGGTTAATTTGCACTATATTTTAAATGTTTACAAAATTGCGATTCGTCTGCTAGTATTCTAAACAGACTCTTATATTAACAATTTATTACTATTTTAATAGGGGGAATTATTCTTGAAAAAGAAAAGCGGTTTGAAAGTGATTTCTACTATGGCTGCAAGTGCAGTCTTCGCTTCTTCGCTCTTTGCTGGTACTTTTGCCGGTACTACCGCAGCTCCAAAAAATGCAGCTGCAGCAACAGTGGCTGAATCAGCGCCAATAGATTTGAACATCATTGANNCTTCCAGTGAAGAAATCAGCAAGGCAGTTAACGACTATATCAAACAAAAGCAAGGCAGTAAGGCTAAAGGTGTAGATAATGGCCATGAGCATGATGAATTAGCAGAAAAGTCAAAGGATTTCCTAACGAAGCAAAAGGAAAAGCTGACTAAGCAGCTAGAAAAAGGACATGAAAACTTCAAGAAGGGCAAGCCTACAGGCTATGCCAAAGTAGATTCAGCGAAACAAGCTCCTTATAATGGCGGCGTCAGAGAAGACAAGGTTCTTGTTATTTTAGCTGAATTCGCGGATTTCAAGCACAATAACATTGATAAAGAAGAAGGATATATGTATTCAGAAGATTTTAGCCGCGAGCATTATGAAAAAATGCTTTTCGGTGATGAAGAATTCACTCTGTTCAATGGGGAAAAGGTTCAGACATTCAAGCAGTATTATGAAGAACAGTCTGGCGGCAGCTATACTGTTGACGGACATGTTACGAACTGGGTGACTGTACCTGGAAATGCTGCTGAGTATGGCGATGACAATCCTGCAGGCGGACATGACAATCTATCCCCTAAAGGTCCTCGTGACTTCGTTAAAGATGCATTGAAAGCAGCAGTTGCTGATGGTACAGATCTATCTGAATTTGACCAATTCGATCTTTATGACCTTGATGGCGATGGAAATCAAAACGAGCCAGACGGACTTGTTGATCACTTGATGGTCCTTCACGCAGGTGTTGGCCAGGAAGCTGGCGGCGGTAAGCTTGGTGACAATGCAATCTGGTCGCACCGCTGGGTATTGAATGGCGTATACCGCGTACCTGGAACAGCTGGCACCGCTCAAGTTCCTTACTGGGGCGGATCAATGGCTGCATATGATTATACAATTGAACCAGAAGATGGGGCAGTTGGCGTATTCGCACACGAATTTGGCCACGACTTAGGTCTTCCAGATGAGTACGACACACAGTACACTGGTCAAGGTGAACCGGTAGCTTCATGGTCAATCATGTCAGGCGGAAGCTGGAACGGGAAGGTCGCCGGTACAGAGCCGACTAGCTTCTCACCACAAAACAAAGAGTATTTCCAAAAGATTATGGGCGGCAACTGGGCAAACATAACTGAAGTGAATTATGAAGACATTGATGCAAGTGGCGTTACAGCAGTAATCGACCAGAGTGTTACGAAATCCAAGAATTCTGGTATCGTGAAAGTGAATCTTCCAGCTAAGAAAGTGAAAGGCATCGAGCCAGCCTTCGGCGAGAAGTACTATTACAGTACTAAGGGAGACGATCTTCACACCGCGTTAGAAACACCTGAATTCGATCTAACAAATGCTACAAACGCAACATTCAGCTTCAAGACTCTATTCGATATCGAATTTGATTACGATTATCTCTATATTAATGCTGTAACTGCAGATGGAAAATCAACACTTCTAGATGTATATGGCGATGATGATACCGACGGCGATGCTCGTGCAGAATCAACAAAAGGTCAGTGGGTTGACAAGTCTTACGACCTAAGCCAATTTGCAGGACAGAAAGTGAAACTAGTATTTGATTACGTTACTGATGGCGGCTTGGCACTTGATGGCTTCGCAATGGATAACTTGAGCCTTAATGTCGATGGCACAGAAGTTTTCGCTGACGATGCTGAAGGTGCGGAAAAAGTTACTCTAGACGGCTTCATCTCTACAAACGGCCTGTTTGACAAAGACCACTACTACTACCTTGAGTGGAGAAACTACGCTGGTGCTGACAAAGGATTGCTTCAGGCACGCGGCGTTAAGTACAACACTGGTTTAGTAGTATGGTATGGCGACGACAGCTTCACTGATAACTGGGTAGGCGTACACCCTGGCGAAGGCTTTATTGGTGTAGTTGATTCACATCCTGAAGCAATCGTAGGAACAAAAGATGGTAAGCCATCTGTCTTCCAGAGCACTCGTTATCAGGTTTCAGATGCAGCGTTCTCACTTGACCAGGCACCTGCTTGGTACATTAATTCTCCATATCGTGGAGTGTTTGACTACAAAGGGCTTGCTGGAGTAACAACATTTGATGATTCTCAGTCATACATGAATGAATTAATTCCAGATGCGGGACGTAAGGTTCCTAACTATGGGCTTAAATTCCAGGTAATCGGCGAAGCGAAAGATAACTCTGCTGGTGGAGTCTGGATCCATAAATAAGTATGAATGAATGTAAAGACATCGGGCTGTTTTTCGCTCGATGTCTTTTTTTGAATTGGTAAAAATGAATGCTTTTTTCCAGTTCGCCAATAAA